>JANQMK010000356.1 GCA_028280085.1 Pseudomonadales bacterium | reverse complement strand
ATCGTGCACTGAGTTATTACTGCCGTTTGCTTTGAGCGTCCATGGTATCTGGTAAGGCGATGTATAGCTGGTACTTTCGCCATCGGATTTTTTGAAACTCGGTGTTGCTATCATTTCGGCGGTAATCATTTCCCGTTTATTGCCAAAACCGGGTTGTTTCTTGACAGTGAATTCGTTTGTTTCTAATTTTTTTTTCACTGCGGACGCGGCAGAAAATGTGCTGGCCGTGGTGCCCTGTTCGCTGAGGGCTTTAATCGTTGAAAACAGTTGCTCATTCCACATGGCGGGGTTTTTAGCAGGTGAGAAACCGTCTAGAAACCAGGCATTCACTTTAACTTTACTGAGATAGTTAAAGTGAGGATGGGTGGTATCTAATAACTGTTGTAGTCCTGGCTCCGCATCATCAATTATCAGAGAAAGTATGACGTGATTATTATTGAAAGATAGGCGGTGAAAACCCGGTTCAGTGACCGGGTATTGGGCAATCAGCTCAGTTGCATAATGCTGCAGTTCAGGCCAAAGCTGCAGGGACTTTATTAAATCGCTTTTGCGCAGCGGAAATTTTTCAACAGAAATAAAGTGTAATATGGCATTATTTGGATTTATTTGATCCCATAGCTGCCATGTACATAGAAAGTTTAGGCCGGTACCAAAGCCGGTTTCAGCGATAGTAAAACAGGTGCTTACTGTATCACACAGTTTAGACCAACGTTGTGCGAGCTTGTTACCCTGCAGAAAAACATAACGTGTTTCGTCAATACCCGACGCACGAGAAAAGTAGATATCGCTAAATTCAGTAGAGAATGGCTGTCCTTGGTCATCCCAATAGATACTGGCATGGCGGTGTTGCTTGTTCATATTCTGTGTTTATATTTGCCTGGTAGCCGTGCCTATCGTCATAGGCTCTGCGTAATAGGTTTTGCGTAATAAGTTCTGTCAACGGTACTGCCATTTCGTCCTAGTTATAGGCGATTTAGCCAAGACAATACTATTTGCCAGCTGTTGCTGGTTTGGCTTGCGACGGAGCAGGGATTATGCGGCGACTGATTAGGACAGCAATAACTGAGGTAATAATACCTATGCCACCGTAGAGTAAAGCAGCAAAGAAAACTGCATCGCCTACTGGATCAAGCTGGCCTGCTTGAGCGGGAAATATAATAGCTTTTATAGCAATGGCCAAGCTGGTATTACGCATACCGACTTCAATGGTAATGGCGACCCGATCCTGTATTTTGATTCTTGCCGATGTCGAAATAAGGTAAGAAATTAACATCAATACCACGGCGAAAACAACAAGCCATACCACACTAATTAAGCCGTAATTCATTGGATCTAAACGTCCACTTTGGGCAGCACCAATAACAATGATGACAATAATTGTTAGGCTGATGCGAATGCTCCAGCGAGAAATCAGTTCGCTATAGTGGTAATAGAACCTGTGAACTAACATACCTGCGATTAGGGGTAATATTAATGTCACACCAATATCAAAGGCAATTTGTGCCGTAGGCATCGAAAAATTATCGGGTAAGTATTTCATGATTAAAATTTGCAGTAATAATGGTGTGGTTACGAGTGCTGCTACCGTCGTTATCGCCGTAATAGAGATTGACAAGGCAATATTAGCTCGGCCGAAGAGCGACAGTATATTGGACATGGTTCCACCTGGCACTGTTGAAATAACCAAGATGCCAACGGCGACACCCTGATGAATTGGTAAAACGGTACAAAACGCTAGTGCGATAAGTGGCACCATAATGAATTGGATAGCTAAGCCTAGTGACAAGGGTTTGGGGTGTTTTATTTCGAGGATAAAATCTCTAGGCGCTAACAATGCGCCCATGCCAAACATTGCAAAGACGAGTTGGGCAGCAGCAAGAGGGTATTCATATTCGGCATAGTTCTCGAACATATTTTAAAACCATGTTATTAGAGTTGCGTTAGCTTTATAGGTATTGTTGGTCAATATAGCATGGTGAGAGCCTAGTAGTCAGCCTTGCTTGCTTATTTATGGTTATTATAAATAATTTGTGAAGGACTGTATTAAATGAATTGATTAGCTCACCGCATTATTTTATCTATCATAGTATTCAATTGGCACAAGATTGTTATCGTTAATAGCGGATGTGGGCTGTCATTGAAATACGGTGTTTCCGAGAAATGGGTTTATCAACTAGTCAACAATTGCCGCGCGCATAATGATAAGTGAACGTCGGCTTTCAGCAAATAAGATTATTTTATTAGTATAAAATGTGGGCAATACAGAGAAAGTTGATGCTATTGTGATTCGCACAAATTGACTGTATTAATCAATTTGCGTAAGAAAATTCTGTTAATGACAAGTTGATCTAAGCATGGCGAATCCTTTTGGAGAAACGCGACCAACCGTCCGTCTAATACAGTAAGTAGCAGACAGGGAGCGAAAATATGGATACCGGATTTGAGTGGCGTTCAGGAAACATAGACGGCAACGCACAGTATGCGGAAGATCGGTTTCAGTCGGTTAAGTCAGAACAGTATAATGTGCATTCAGCGCTATTGTTTTATCTCGAAAAATCTTACTGGCCGACGCAGCGAGAGCTAAAAGAGTATTTACTAACATTGTAGTTTGATAGTTGGTATTGGTAGTTCTAATTTGGTGTTGCATGTAGGTCGTAATGTAGATACCCATAACGCCTATAACGATAGTTATATAAAGCTACCACAGGGTGCCCCGCCATAGGTGAACCCTGTTTAGGTGGTTGTCAAACAGCCCGCCGTTAAATTCCCTTTTACTATTTTCTTATGTGTGTATCATGCTTACAATCGTTAGTCATGAGACCGTCCTAGGTTAATATCGGCTAACTAGGCTAATAATATGTTACCGGTTAATAGCGAGAGGGTCTTGGCATGGCTGTACAACTGACAAAGTCTGCAATTGATTTGGGTATCGTAACAGCTAGTGTTGATAAAGCGCTGAGTTTTTATTGTGGTGTTCTGGGTTTTAAGCGGAATGGCGAAATGGCCTTACCTGGTTTTGGTGTGGTGACTTTTTTGGAATGTGGTGACACCATACTGAAGTTTTTAGTTCCAGAAAATAGCGTGCATCAACCTGTGATGCCCGACAGTAGCGAATCGTCTCGTTCATCAGAGTTGGAGTTTACTAAGGTGACGGGCTATCGTTATATCACCATGACGGTAGCCAATCTTGCAGAGGTAGTGACTGAATGCCGGAATGCAGGGCACAAGGTGATTATGGATATTCGCCAGTTAACGCCGGGAGTAAATGTCGCTATGGTAGAAGATCCCGATGGTAATACCGTAGAATTTATTGACATTGTGAGCAGCTAAAGCAGCGCTATCAACTAACTTATGCAATAGGTTTCCTAACAGTTTGTCTCTTCGTTATTGCGTTTACCGCGACTCATTGTATTGGAGTATAAATGCCTAAACTCACAGAAATTCCAAGTAGTCACTATGACATTTTGGAAAAAAAAGGGTTTGCCCATGTCGCTTGTGTGATGCCTAACGGACTATTATCCAATAATACAGTGGCATTTGTTTTTGATGGTAAGACCGTGCGTTTTAGTACTTTGAAGTCAAGGCAGAAATATCGAAATTTTTTGTATGACTCCAGAGTTACTGTGTTGATTCCCGATCCTGACAACGCGTGGCGTTACCTTGAAATCCGTGGTAATGTTGAAATTGAAAATGATGAAGACCGAAGCTTTATTAATACTATTGCACAGCGTTACATGGAGATGGAGCAATACCCATATGATCAACCTGGTGATGAGAGGGTGATTTTAACAGTTAATATAAAGCAGGTGCGTGCGCAGGTCGTGCATACCGAAGAGGTTGTCCAAACTGATGAAGATCTATCTTATGATGGATTGTAAAAAGGCGTCATTGTAAGTATGAGCATGCTAAAAACGGTTTTATGCCAAAGTCGATCACTACTATTGGCACGACTTATTTAACTAACATGAACGTGTTTTTGGGGCTAACAAAAGAAAGATAGTTAGCTGTAGAAGTTAGCGTTAGGATTACTTAGATTTGATTTAACGCGTCATTATTATGGTGGATTACTGTGGTACAATCAGAAAAAGCTGTTCCGTCTCCCTGCGTTGATATTTGTGCGTTAGATAATAACGACATTTGTATGGGGTGCTATCGTTCTGTTGAAGAGATTACTTACTGGAATAACTATAACAATCAACAGAAACGAGAAGTGTTGGAGCGAGCTGAAAAACGGGCGCGTGACGCCAATGCATTTCTATAAAGCCTCATTGGTTCTGACATGTTTATTGAGGGGCGTTCTACTGGATACAGTATTTGCTGCAAAACTTAACAATATGGCGTTGTAAGGCGAGACTTATTCTAGATTTATATGTCTTTGGTACCGACTAAGGCTTATGGGTTTGTGTAAAAAGCGCTCAATTGATTTGGCGGCAACCTTGCACTAGAGTTTGATTTGTGGGCGTTTTTAATAGCCAGTAATGTGTCAAAGATTTGTAGTAGGTAGTAGAATACATTTATCTTTTTTTGCGTTGAGTGAAATTTGACTTTGTACGAGATGGGTCTTTGATGTGCCGAAATTGGAGGTGTCTCTAATTATCGGAGGCTTAGTTAGTTATTGATATTGTTCAAGTAACTAGGGTTTTCAAGTAACTAATATAAGAGTGCAAATTGGAACAAGCTTAATTTTTCAAAGGGAGTGACAGTGATGGAACGATTGGCTTTGGTGACAGGTGGTACGAGAGGAATTGGCGCAAGCATATCGATAGCGCTAAAAGATAAGGGCTATAAAGTTGCAGCTTTGTATGCCAAGAACGATCAAGTCGCCGCTGAATTTGCTGAGCAGACAGGTGTTGCAGTGTTCAAATGTGATGTCAGTGATTTTGATCAATGCCAACAAGTGGTTCGCATGATCGAGAGTGATATGGGAAAAACGGTTGATGTACTTGTTAACAATGCAGGTATTACCCGTGATACTAAATTCCATGAAATGGATTTCGAAGAGTGGAATGATGTATTACAGACTAACCTTACATCTTGTTTTAATCTCTCTCGTGCTGTTATTAATGATATGCGGGCTAATCACTATGGCCGGATTATCAATATAAGTTCTATTAATGCCCAGGCAGGATCGATGGGGCAGGCAAACTACTGCGCATCTAAGTCAGGTATGTTCGGCTTTACTAAAAGTCTGGCGCTGGAAAACGCACGTTACGGTATTACGGCTAACGTGATTGCGCCAGGTTATGCCGATACTGATATGGTAAGAGCGGTACCGCAAAAAATTCTTGATAAAATTATTGCGAAGATTCCATTACAACGTTTAGCGGAACCAGAAGAAATTGCCCATACGGTAACGTTTTTGGCTGATGAGAATGCGGGTTATATTACCGGTTCTACCTTGTCAGTGAATGGCGGGCTTTATCTGGATTAATGTTATACCGTTGGGAGCGACGTATTTAACAACATAGTCTTCGTGATAGATAGTCTTCGTGATAGTCTTCGTATTTTAATGGCAGGCAGCGGTGGCCGGGAAAGTTTTCTAGTGTTTAGTAATATGTTTTGTCTTTCCACAAGGCTGCTGTCTGTGCTTTTCCGGCTGTATTCACCTAGTTGCGGTTGAAATAGTCGCGGTTGACGAGATTGCCGTACAGGTCGTCACTGATTTCTCTGCACTAATCTCTTGATTACCTACCTTGATTTCCCATTATTGATAATTGAATAGTAGGGGTAGTGTTTGTTTCCAAAGCTTTGATAAAAATCCTGATGAGGAGTATTTTCTTTTTGTGTGGTGGTGTCCTCCTAACTACTATCGATTTCCCCCCCTTGCAAACTTAGGGCGATGAATTTTCTTGACACTCTTGTTCAGTAGTGGTGTCATACCACTGTTTTTATCTGCCAAACCTGCTGGCAGGACAGCGGTTAGGCGCTAGCGACGACTAATTTTACAGTTATTAAATTCGAGCATGGCCATCTAATAAATTATTATCCAGTTGTAGTAGCTGGTCGTATTTGTTGGACTTGGGGGAACCGTTGCTTGCAGGGCTATCCTGAAGACCATACTTATAAATAAAATAATAACTTACCGCACTTCCACTTTTTGAGTGTGAGCACTTGCTTATGCTGAAAAAATGGGTAACACGATCGCAGCTACGTGGTTTTATGTGGCAGGCGTTTCAAGCGCGTTGTCTGTTCACAACATACATATTCTGCAATTGGATTGCCGTGTTACGTGTGATAGGATTGGCGACTTTTTGGCATATGTGCATATATCTTGTCTTAGCCTAGCAGTAGACAGGGATCAAAATAAACGGTGATAAATTAATGGGTGATTGGGTTATTACTATGTTGTTGCGGATCGGTAAAATAAACATGCATGCTTCGTTGAAATCTAGCTTGCGTTATTCTCTAGGTGCTTATTTGAAATCACTTTTTTTGCTGATTTCGCTATCTTTCTGCCATGTCGCATTTGCCGGAAAGTTTGAAGATGGCGAATGGGGGCCAGTGATAGCTTGGCCAGAAATAGCGATTTCTGGGGCCAACCTGCCTGATGGTAGAGTGTTAACATGGTCGTCAACAGAAACTAACGCATTTCCCGATAACCGTGAATTTACCCACGCGTCTATATTTGATCCGCAAACTGGAACATTCGTTACCGCCAATAGCAATTTTCACGATATGTTTTGCGCTGGTATTAGCACACTGGAAGACGGGACAATAGTTGCCTCCGGCGGTAACCCTTCAGATAGAAGAACTTCGAGTTTTAGCCCAGACACGCTAACCTGGTCAGCGTTGGCGGATATGAATGATCTGCGCTGGTATGGCACTAATGTTACCATGCCGAATAACCAAATATTCTCCAGTTTTGCTAAATCCGCAGGTAACCGTTCCGAGCTTTATGACCCAGTCACAGATACTTGGCAGCGCACACACCACGCCACAATGCAAGTGCTTGTTAGTGAACAAAATTCTATTAACACGAGTCCTAACCCTAGAAATACATCTTCATTGGAGTGGTGGGCCCATTTAGCGCCAACACCAGACGGTAAGGTGTTTCAAGGCGGACCAACACCGACATGGCACATATTTGATCCAGTTGGTGGGGGCAGCAATCAATCACTGGGCCAACCAATAGGCGATCTTGCCCGTATGTACGGCAATGTTGTGACTTATGACGCTGGCAAAGTGATCTTAATTGGTGGCTTTGATCGACGTAGTAATACCCCCGTACTGAACAGTAACGTCCTACTGGTTGACCTCAATGGCCCCGCACCGGCCGTTACCCAAGGGGCTTCCATGAATTATGCCCGGGCGTTTAGTAATACGGTTACTTTGCCCAACGGCGAGTTATTAGTTGTTGGCGGTAATACTGTGGCCAGAGTGTTTTCGGATGAAGGCTCTGTTATGCCAAGCGAAATTTATGACCCTGAAACAGATACTTGGCGCATTGTAGATAGCATTTCAATTCCGCGTAACTACCACTCTATCGCATTGCTGCTGAAGGATGGCCGCGTATTGTCTGCCGGTGGTGGCGCCTGCGGCACTGGCTGTAGCGCAAACCATTTAGATGGGCAAATCTATTCTCCGCCCTACTTGTTTAACCCGGATGGTAGCGACGCGACTAGGCCAACGATAAACACGGCGCCTGGCCAGGCTATTGCTGGTGAAACTATTTCGGTGGCAGCAAGTAATGATACGCTTAAATTCTCTATGGTTAGGCTGTCAGGCACTACTCACCATATCAATACTGACCAGCGTTTTCTGCCCGTGCAAACCGTTGATAATGGCGATGGTACCTATGCCTTAACCTTTAACAATAATCCCAATGTACTTATTCCAGGTAACTACTGGCTATTTGCGGTTAATGCCAGTGGCACTCCGTCAATCGGCAAAACCATACAAATCGTTCGCAATACTGGTACCACAAATGACAATTTGATCGCGGTCGGCGATGCCATTGTTGTCGGTGCAAGTACAGACGAAGTTCAAGTTACTGCTGATGAAAGCCAGCAGCTCGGCGCTGTAGCCTCCAATTTTACTGTTGATTTGCTGAGAGACTTTAGTATTAGTGTTGAAGTCTATTTGGGCGATAAAAATGACGATGGCGCCGATGGCATGACCTTTACCCTGCATGCTGATCCACGTGGGCCTCATGCGATAAGTGCGATGACTGGGCCAGGTTTGGGTGCTTGGGGTATTCAACATGGACTTGCATTTGAGCTTGATACCTATAGCAACGGCGGCAATATTGCTGACCCGACACAAGATCACTTTGCTGCATGGGATACGGATACCGGCGTACCCACCGCTGATGATTCACCCACCACCGCAGTTATGACGCAGGTAATTGCGCCAGTTTTGCTTGGCGATATTGAAGACGGTCAATGGCATACGTTTAATGCTGATTGGGATGCAACAAGCCAAACCTTAACGCTGCAGCTTGATGGGAACACCCTTGGCTCGCTAGGTAATTTGAGTGCTAACTGCTTTGGCGGTGCTAATGCCGTGCATTTTGCTTTCACTGGCACTACTGGTGGTTTTAGCAATGATCAGAGGATACGCACATTTGATATAGAATATGGTGCACCCGCGCCGGGGCAAAACTACCGCTATTTTAGGCTGACAGCGCTGACCGAAATCAATAGCAACCCATGGGCCTCCGCTGCCGAAATTAACCTGCTGGATAACAATGGACAGGCCCTTGATCGAAGCACCTGGACTGTAAGTGCGAGTAGTGAAGAATTGGCGGCAGAAAGTGCTGCTGCGACTAATGCTATCGACGGCAGTGTTGATACCATCTGGCATACTGAATGGTCCTCTCAGCCGGGTAATGAAAATGATCCACAACATCCGCATCACTTCGTGATCGATATGGGCACCGCGCAAGAGGTTACCGGCTTTACTTATTTGCCTAGATCAGGTGGCGGTAATGGTACTATTAAGGACTATGAAATTTACGCGAGCAATGATGGCATTAATTGGGGAACTCCGATTCATTCCGGTGAATTCACCCAAACTACTGGGCTAAACACCGTTGCCTTTCCAAATGTTCCACCACCTGATATCGATAGTGATGGCGATGGGGTTATTGATAGTGAAGATGCGTTCCCTAATGATCCGACTGAAACCCATGATACTGACGGTGATGGTGTTGGCGATAATAGCGATGTATTCCCTAATGATCCCAATGAATCCCAAGACAGTGATGGCGATGGCATTGGTGATAATGGTGATGCTTTCCCCAATGACCCGACCGAAACTCAAGATAGTGATAGTGATGGTGTTGGTGATAATAGCGATGCCTTTCCCAATGATCCGACCGAAACCCAAGACAGTGATGGCGATGGCGTGGGCGACAATGCCGATGCCTTCCCATTTGATCCGACCGAAACCCTGGACAGTGACGGAGACGGTATTGGCGATAACGCAGACCCCACGCCGTACGGGTCAAATGCTGTCATAGATCAGACAGGCAATGGTTACAATGGCGCACTGCCGGGCCCAGACTTTATTGTAACGCCAGGTGTCCCACAAGTTAGTCTGCCGTCTAATGCGGTGACATCTGGTGCCTTGCGTTCCGATGGCACCAACACAGCCAGTGTGCCAGATATTACCTTGTCTGGTGACTTTACTGTGGAG
>JANQMK010000355.1 GCA_028280085.1 Pseudomonadales bacterium | reverse complement strand
AAAGACGGTGGTGCAGTGCGTCATAGATACGGGCGGTACGGTGGGCGTATGGTCGTTTAGCGCTGGTCAGCAATGCTTGTCGCTTATCACTTGTCTAGCATCGTTATATCTTTCCTAATTTTGTTATATCTTTAATATATTTATTGAAATATTGCTCTACTTATTTGTTTTAACATTACCTCATGTCAATTTTTGTATTTCTCAAGCGGTCAATTGTTTTGTAAAGGTGACGAAATTTCTAACTTAAGTTCAATAGCGACCGATAGTATCCCGTGCTAACTTGATAATCGGAAATGATTCTACTCATTTTCGATACCGTTGCTTCCTTGGAAGAAGCTTTCTAATAACTTAACAGCACGCAAGCAATAATCCCTTAGTCTTGATAGAGGACAATATTGATGAATATTGAATTTAGAATACCCATTGCTGTATTACTCTTGATGTTGATGCCAAGTTTAAGTTTCGCTCATGCCGATCCTGCGGTCGATGAACATGGCGGTCCCGGCGCTTATTGTACTTCGTATACGGGGGAGATAGTGCATTTTTTTGGCAACATTTATAACGCCAGTACAACAGAAGACGCAATTGTCAGTTGTCGAGGCAGAATTGATCATGACACTGATGCCATATTTAAGGTTTGGGTCCGTAATAATTCAACTAATGGTGATATCTATTGTTATCCATTGAGAATAAGTACAGTCACCGGCGCTTGGTCACTTGGCAATAATGTCTATGCTTCCGCGTCTGGCTATACCAGGATTGACATTAACCAACAAATTGGAACCGCAGACGGTGCGACCACGCTTGTTTGTGTGCTACCTAAAAAAGGGGCTAATCCAGGGTCTACCGCGGGTCTCTCCCACTGGCGTGTTGAAGATTAGGGTGCATGGTATTTACAACTTATTAAAGAGGATTTGCTCAATGAATAATTACAAACCATCTTACTTATTATGCTTGTTATTGATTTTCACGACACAACATGCATATGCGCTATTTCCATCTACTACGGGAGGTGCTGGCGCGCACTGTATAACGGTTTCAGGTACGACTACAATGACCAACGGTATGCTAATAAATGATTCGACTACTCAAGATGCTATAGTGATGTGTGGTGGCACACATAAACACGGTGCTGGCGCTATCGTAGATGATCAACTATTTATTTATTTCAAAAATGATTCTAACGCCGGTAACGTTTCTTGCTATGTGTTTAGATTAAATGATGAAGATGGTTCCTGGCATCAAACTGTACCGCTGACAGCTTCCGCACCTGGCTACGCTAGTTTTGGTTGGTCATCTGGCTCCCCGCTGCCTGGAGGCAAACCTGGAGCAAATGGAATTGTATGCACACTACCTAAAAAATCAGCTGGGACGTCTGGTATAACTGGTTGGGAAGATCGACAATAAACTCGATAGCAACATATTCACTGCAAGGAGAATAGCAATGATTAAAAAAGCATTATATTGGATTATTTTGGGAGTGTCATCGTTATCTACTTTAGTGGTAGCTGACTCACAAGGCTATGGTGGCGAGGGTACTGGTGATTCTTGTCTAAATATTTCCGGGTCGACGGTATTGTTTTTTGCAACCAGGGTTAATGTCGACACTGCAAATACTGCTACGGTTGCCTGTCGTGGTAGCTATGACGCAGGTCTTAGCCAAAAGAAAACGGTAGCGGCTATTCATGTTGTCAATGATTCAAGTCATGGCAATATAAGGTGCCGGGCGCGTCGCGCAGAAAATGACGGTGATGTTGCGTTAAGTTCTTGGCAGTCGGCATCGGGAACAGGTTTTCAGACAATTAATATTGATGAAGCCTATGGTTCAGGTGGGCTTCAAAGTGAAGGCGGCTCGGAAATATTGTGCGAACTGCCACGCAGTAGCGGAGCGGGGCACGCTTGGCTAGTCGCCTATGATGTCAGTGAGTGATGTATTATTGAAGATAAAGGCACTAGTAAACAGGGCGGTTTCGAGCCGCCCTGTTTTTTTGTACCTAACTTTTACTTAATCTTACTTAACTTCTATTTAAATAGGCTGAAATGCAAGGTAACGATGACTTAGTTATTTAGCCAATACGGGCTCTGCATACCATTCAGACATATCATCATACATTTCCCCTTTTAGAATATAATAGGGAGATTTGTAGTAAATTTTAATGTCATGGAATGGATCAGTGAGAATCTTGGTAAACCACACCAGACCGGATTGCACACCCATTAGAAAGAATAAGTGAACGGTTCTGAAAATCAAAGCGCCACCGCCGATTATTAGCCAGAGTATAGCTGTATTCTCAACAAAACCCGCTAAGCTTTTAGCTTCTGTCAACAGGCCAAAAAAGCTAGGTTCTATTAGCATAACCAAGGGTGCCAATACCCAGATGGAGAGGAGTACAACTTTACGTCTTAGGTTATAGCCAACTTTAACACTTTCTTTGTATTCATGGGTGGCGCTGTTAACTTCATCATAGGTCTTAGGTTCAAAGAAAAAATGTCCGGTTTGACGTAACACCATTGCCAATAACCAGCCGACAAAAACTGCCGCTGTCGGATTGAAAAAGATAAGCACGTAGCTAATAAGAAAACAGCTGGCACTCAGCAGATGCAAAAATTGGTTAATGCGGTTATGATGATAGTAACGGTGGTCATCCCAGCGTTGTTTTTGCAGTTCCTCCAAGAATGTCATTACAAATCTCCTATTTGTCTTTGGTTTAGTTTACGTTGTCGATAACCTTTGTAATATGGCCGCTACGGGGACGTTCAAGTCGCTCTTCTGCTAATTTACATGACATCAACGCCTGGCCCATATTGATACGCATGCCTGGCTTAATATGGTCAATCAGTTTATAGGCGTCGGTAGCGAATAAAATAATAGTAGAGCCATGCTGGAAATAGCCCATCTCGTCCCCTTTGTTGTAGCTGGCTTGGCAGCTTATCTTTGCTGCCCCAGCGTACCTTAAACTAAGCAGATGCCATAAGCAGTGAAGCTTGATACTTGCCACCAAAATAGCAGCAACGGGGACGAGTGTGACACTGGCGTCGTTTCTGTCTGTCTTGATCTCAATCACGGCGCGTTCATTTTTACAATAAAGCTTCTCGATGCGCTTGAGAGCAATAGGGTTAACATTCCAGGTATCGCCGGAAATATAGGTAACTTGGTCAATGCTGCCTTTGATAGGGGCATGGAAACGGTGGTACATACTGGATTTTAATCGTAAGGTGACATAGGTGCCGTTGCGGTATTTTTCCTGTAACTTTACATCGGGGATAAGATCTGAAATATCGTAGGGGAAGCCTTTGGCTTGATAGAGGGTGGTGCCTTGGACCTTGCCACATTGACCAACTATGGCATCACAAGGGCTGGTCAAGATGGTCTCTCTACCATCGATAGGGCGTGCGCCTTCGCGCAACTCACGAATAAAGCATGCATGTAAGCTATTGTACTTTTGTTGCTTCGCTTCGGTTAAATCGAGATCGTCGGCAAACAGTTTCCAAATGGCAATAGAAATTCTAGTCAGTGGCCGACTCTGGATTTGACTGTACCAACCCATTAGGTGAGTCAATAATCGACGAGGTATGCGATTGGTCAGCAAAAAGTTTAATTGTTCTTGCTGACTTAACTTGCTGATCAGTTTATTCATAGGGCTTACGCAACAGATCTCCGATCTATAGTTGGTTCAGCTTTGGCGTCCGCTAGCCCAAGATCTTGTATGAAGCGCTGCATAATAGGTTCCGCCTGATATTGCGCGGCACGTTTAAGCGCATTTTGCCGCATAAGTTCTCGTTTAGATGGCCAAGTAAAAAAGCTAATAATTTGTTCACTAATCTGTTCGATATCATTTGCTAAATAGCCGCTGACGCGATCTTCAATAATATCCTTTGGTCCTTTACAGTTATAGGCAACAGCCGGCATGCCGTGGGTAAACGCTTCAATGATAACATTGCCAAAAGTATCGAAGCGGGAAGGAAAAACAAAGAGATCTAAACCGAGGTAACAGGCCGCCAGTTGTTGCTTGTCTACCCATCCTAAAAATTTGGCATCGGGTAATTGCGCCTTTAATTCCTCTTCTGCTGGCCCCGAACCGGCGATGACGAGTCGCAGGTCGGGGATAGATTGTCGTACCCGGGCAACGATGTCAGGCAAGTCGAAAATACCTTTTTCTTTACTGAGCCGGCTGGCCATAAACAGTATTGGTGTGTCATCGTTTGCGTCAGCAAACAGAGAAGATTTTTGCAGCGCCTTTGCCATTGGATCTCGCTGTTGTGCGTGATGCGCGGTTAAGTGTACCTTATCTTCATCCAGGAACATTTCGTGGCCGGTCAGCCAGTCTCGATGGTCGCTATTGAGTACAAATATGCCATTGTATTGTTTGTAAAGCGCTCGGAGCAGCCGTCTAATGCGATCGCGCTCGTGGCGATTTAATTCAGTGGTGTGTTTGATAAAGTCGACCCAATCCGTGTGCATAAAGAAGTAGCAGGGCACGTTAAACATCTGTTTTATGAATAAAGAGACCAATGCCATCGGGCCTTCGGTAGAACAGATAATTCTATCGTAGCCGCCTTCGTAAAATATACGTACTATTTCCATAAGATCTGGAATACGAATTTCTTGTTCACCATAAGCAGGCAAACTAAACGAGGTTAGTGGCTTAACAACATGTAAATGAGGCTCTGGCTCTGCGTCGTCGTGGCAAATTAAAAAATCAATCGGTGAATCGGTCCGCTGTATTTCCCGTAACTTGCCTGATAGCGAGTTTGAAACGCCATTTTTATCGCGTAAAGTATCAGTGAGATAAAGTGCCCGTTTATCGTGCTGGTTAGAGTCGATGTGTTCGGCAAAGTCATTGAGGAATTGCCTGTTTTGGTAAAGTACCCGCGTGCTGGTAAAGGTGACACCTGCCAAAATTAGGCTAATGAGTACTGGAAAAGATAAATTATCCAATAACTGATTAACGTTGAAGTCACTCATGTTGGAATGGTGCTGGCTGTCGCCGGATATTAGGGCCGATAAGCTGCTGGGAATCTCAAACTTCCTAATGATTTCTTCGGTTGATAGTTTCTCTAACCGAGTTTTACCGGTATAGTTTGTTTGTGATGATTTCTTTACTCGTTTGATGATAAGCTGGTTTAGATGATTAAATAATTCAGTGATAGACTGATTGACGGTTTCAATAAAGACTTCTGGTGAATGCTTTTTACTATCAGCGATGTCTTCTAGGTGTCTTATGCAAAATTTATAGTCTTTTGATATTTTCCAAGTAATAAGCTTGCTCGGCTTTTTTCCTTGTAGCGCGTCATGAACAAATTTGAAGAACTTTTTGATGTGTTTATGCTTTTGCATTTCTAATAACAAATTGCCGATAAGAAAACAGATAATCTTATCTCGCGTATCTCCTCGATGGAGCAACATCCGCAACAGTCCGGGGTCCTCTATCTTGGTCGCAATTTGAGAAAAGTAATCGAATATAGCAATATTGAGTTTATGATTTTCCGCGACATGACCGAATGGCGAAATGTTGCCCTGGCGAATAGCTTCGAGTGCAAGTTCAGAAGGTTTTTGGGTTTTAAGCCGTTCCGCTAGATTGGGAATGTACAAGTAAGAACCGCATTCTCCGGCAAAGATTCCGGTGTGGTCGTCTGAGCCGCCGGTCAGGATTTTGGGCTTTTGTGGGTCCACGCCGAATTCTTGTGGGTCTAGATGGTGCTTTTTAGCGTAGTATTCTATTTTCTCTGGTGTGAGTTGTTGCGCCCAGTTGAGGGTAAGAACACTCTGCCATAAGTCCCTCTGCCCATTGAGAACCTCAAAGCGCTGAAACATTACAGCCATTTTTTCAAATAACGTTAGATCTATCTTTTCATTGCGAGTATAAAAATATAATGGGTGGGGTAGTACTACCGGTATGTCGTGGCGAGCAGTGTAGCGTAGAAACTCATAAATATCCTCGCGTTTTTTATTTAAAATGGTCTCTTGTTCGCGCGTAAAGCCATAAGTTAGAACATGAACGAACAGATCATATTCTTGAAAGTGACAGGTAAACTCCGCGGCTGCTAATACGTCGTGGCCAAGTTCTTGTAGCTCCCAACAAGAACGTGCGTTATTGTGGTTGGTGATAGTAATTACGTCGCAGCCATTACCTTTTAAGATTTTTACCAATTTTCTCGTTTTTAGCCAAGTTTCCGGCAGGCCTAGAATACGGCCCCATAACTCATCGGGAATATCGCTATTGCGATCGTGGCAGTGAAAATCCATTTTGAGACAGTTGTTACGGTCGTACTTATTCGCCTCTGATGCTAGGTACTGCTGGAATTCATCATGTAATGAACTGCGGAAGTTTTTTTGCTTCGAGTATCTCATGAGTTGCACCATGGTTAGAATGCTCTTTCTAGTGATTTATCTATATGGGGCGATTTTGCTTTCAATAACGCCTTGCCGACAAAAGGAAGACGAGCATGTATCATATCTCGCAAAAACTGTTGCTTGATGGATTTATTAGTTAAATGAGGGCTATGCCACCACCAGCCATCGTCTTTCATTTGCTGGGCAGCACGAATAAAGCATTGCGTAACAGCTTCAAAGTCTTCATCAGAAAAATTAAAGCTCATAATCATTCGCCCACTGCCGATCCAGCTTAACTCAAGCCCTTCTGAGCGCAAGTAAAACTGAAACATCCAATTGTAGCGACTAGGAACTTTATAGAGTGTGGTAAGTACGCTGTGCATGTTGGCGAGACGAACGGGCAACTCCGCCTCGGTAAGGCGATGATTAAATTGCTTAACGCGTTCGTTCCATAGACTGTCGGCTGTTTGGTACAACTGTTGATAGATAGGTTGCTTGATTCTATTGAGAAATTCGTTCATCGAGCTCATCACATAGGGATGAGAATTGAAGGTTCCTCTGGCGAAAGAAATATTAACGGGCGTGCTTTCTTTATAACGCTTCATTAGATCGTGTCGGCCACACAGTACGCCGACAGGCAAGCCGCCGCCCAATGTTTTGCCGTACGTGACCAAATCTGCTTGTACTTGAAAATATTCTTGTGCACCACGATACCCTAGGCGAAAGCCAGTGAAGACCTCATCGAAAATGAGTACGATATTGTTTTGCGTGCAAACCTGGCGAATTTGCTGTAGCCAGCGAGTATAACGGGAACGGTCAAAGTGGGCGCTGCGGTCGCTACTCATTAAAGTAGCGTCACTGGCGGCATCGGCGTTAGGATGTAGCGCCTGTAAAGGGTTAATGAGTACACAAGCGATATCTTTACGCGTGGCCAACACCTTGAGGGCCATTGGGCTTAAGTCTTCCAGTGTATAAACGTCATTTGTTTGGCGTTGATTGCCTATGCCGGGCTGCACCCCATCCCACCAACCGTGATAGGCGCCACAGAAGCGAACTAGTTGAGATCGTCCGGTATGGTATCGGGCGAGACGTACAGCCTGCATAACAGCTTCTGTACCAGACATATGAAAGGAGACCTCATCCAATTCAGAGATAGCTTTAAGCTGCTCGACATTATCGAGAATTAACGGGTGGTAAGGGCCTAGGACAGGCCCTAATTCTTTAACTTTTTCAAAGCCTTTGGCCATACAGTCTTTGTAAAAGTCATATCCAAACACATTAACGCCATAAGAACCCGCTAAATCATATCGCCAGTTACCATCGAGATCCCTGATCTTGACGCCGTCAGTGGCATCTGTAATAGAGCCCAGTTTAAGCTCTCTCAGGTAATTACGATAAGGAAAAGGAACTCGGTAAGCGGAGGTAAAGCGAACGTCTGAAATGCTTTCCTCCAGCGAAGCACTAAACTCACTCGTTCTTGGTGAGGTATTTTTTACGCTTTCTTGTAATCGAGTCATGCCAGCGCGACGCTGTTCAGCGATTGAAGTTGGTGCGCCATCACTAACAAAAAACTGATGTT
>JANQMK010000352.1 GCA_028280085.1 Pseudomonadales bacterium | reverse complement strand
TAGCCGAGTAAGTGGTAAGCGTGGCTCATTACGGCGAGCGCGTCCGCGACGGCCGGACAACCCTGGTAATATTCAACCACGTGGCGACCACGATTTGCTGCTGCGAGATAAGCGCCGCGTTTAAAGTAATAATTAGCGGCGTGGATTTCTAAACGCGCGAGTAAATTGCGTAAGTAAATCATGCGTTTTTTAGCGTCAGGTGCATACTTGCTTTTTGGAAAACTTGCAAGCAATTGTTGAAAGTCATTGAAAGAACGCCTAGCAGCCCCGGGGTCTCGTTTGGTTAAATCAGTTGGCAAAAAGCGTTCGAATAGGCCTTTGCCTTCGGTAAACGATGCTAATCCCTTCATATAATATGCATAATCAACATTGGGATGTTGCGGGTGCAATCGAATAAACCGATCAGCTGAGGCCGCCGCGGCGTCATGTTCGTAGTTTTTATAATAGGCGTAGATCAATTCCAGTTGAGCTTGCTCGGCGTAGCGACCAAAAGGATAGCGTGTTTCCAGTTGTTGGAGATTGGTGATGGCCAATGCGTATTGGTGATTTTCCAAATGTTGCTGAGCGGCTTCGTAGTACTCTTGCTCAGTGCTTTCACGCTTTTGTTCCTTGGCGTCATTCGAAGAGCAAGCGGTGATCAAAACGATAACAACCGCAGAAAAAAATGATAATAGGCCTTGTCTTTTGTGCATTTATCGTTCCATAACAGTATTATTTGGGATAGCTGATGATTATCATTACATTAGCTTAGTCAAGTCGATATTTAACCATAGCATAGCTTGAAGAACACCCCTAAAATTGGTCTTTATATTAATGGCGGCACCGTGGAGTAATGTATTTCAGGAACTAATGTATCTCAGTAACGACTTGTATCAGCGCCGACCTGTCCCAGTAACAGTGTACTTAATACTGATGTCTCAACGACGGTATTACTTAATAACACGGTGATCGATAACCGCGAATAAAGATAACCACCAACAGTTGATTGCTTATGACGGAACCTATCTCTTTACAAGCCATCGTACCTGATGAATTGGGGGGTTGTCGTTTTGACCAAATTGCAGCACAGTTGTTCCCCGATTATTCGCGAGCCTGTTTACAAGGCTGGATTAAAAATGGCCAGTTAACGGCTGATGGTGAATGTAAGCGGGCTAAAGAAAAACTCTGGGGTGGTGCGCTACTGACATTGGTTGCACAACCTCAGGTTGAAGAAGACTGGCAAGCTGAAGATATTGCCCTGAATATTGTTTATGAAGATGAGAGTATATTAGTGATTGATAAGCCTGTTGGGTTGGTCGTCCACCCGGCAGCGGGTAATTATCAAGGTACTTTATTAAATGCGTTATTGTTTCATGATGAGCGCCTTAATACCGTCCCGCGGGCGGGTATTGTGCATCGACTAGATAAAGATACTTCAGGACTCTTGGTAGTAGCTAAGCATTTAAAGGCCCATCATCATTTAGTTCAACAATTGCAAGAACGTACGGTGACTCGAGAGTATGACGCTATTGTCATCGGACAAATGACCGGTGGTGGTACGGTAGATTTACCCATTGGCCGTCATCCTACGCAACGTAAGAAAATGGCGGTTAATGAAATCAATGGTAAAGAGGCTGTTACTCACTATCGTTTGGTTAAACGCTTTAAAAATCATGTCCATATCAGTGTGCGGCTGGAGACAGGACGTACTCATCAAATTAGGGTTCATATGTCTCACCTGCATTATCCCTTAGTGGGCGATACCGTGTATGGTGGTCGTTTTAAAATACCGCGTGGGGCATCGGATGAGCTTATTCAGTGCTTGCGAGCTTTTCCACGACAGGCATTACACGCTCGCCGCTTGGGGCTAATCCACCCTGATACCGATGACTATGTAGAGTTTGAATCTGGTTTGCCATCAGATATGCGCCAATTGTTGTCTCAACTTGATGCTGATTTAGAGACCTCATCATAAATGTTATAGCGAGTCGTAATGATGGATAGGTAACAAGTATAGATAGGTAACAAGTATGATTTTTCCCGAGTGGCCAGCACCTCAATCTGTCAAAGCCGTGATAACGACACGCTGTGGCGGAGTTAGCGAAGAGCCCTATGACAGTCTCAACCTAAGTCTGACAGTTGGTGATGGGGAGCAGTCAGTTATCGCTAATCGCGGTGTACTGCAGGCTGGTGGTGTGCCCGAAACAGTGCAATGGCTCCGGCAGATACATGGTACCGACGTGGTTTATGCAGACCAAAGTGCATCAATGCAACGGGCTGATGCGGTTACCACGACGACCGCAGATCTCGCTTGTGCCGTGTTGACTGCAGACTGCTTACCGGTATTGTTTACAGATCTAGCTGGTACCCAGGTAGCTGCTGCTCATGCTGGCTGGCGCGGACTGGCGGCGGGTATCCTTGAGCATACAGTGGCGGCATTCACCGCTCGTCCCGATCAGCTGATCGCCTATTTGGGTCCGGCAATTAGTCAACGTTATTTTGAGGTAGGTCAAGATGTTCGCGATGCTTTCTTGCAAAATTCCTATACCCATGCCAGCCAGAGTAGAGACGTGGAATTGGCATTTACGGATTCTCCGCAGCAAGCCAATGTGTACTTTGCTGACTTATACCAACTGGCTCGTATAAGGTTGGCGAAACTGGGTGTAACAGCAATATACGGTGGGGACTATTGTACTTACTCACAAGCTGAGCTTTTTTATTCTTTTCGCCGAGATGGCGCGACTGGCAGAATGGCGAGTTTGATCTATATAGAAAGCATAAGTTAACAAATCATTGGAACTCTCTCTTGATTCCTAACCCATTGACCCCCATTTAGGTAGTTAGCAGAGTAAAACCTTTGTCTGTTTGATCTTATAGCGGGGGGTGGATCAAATCTGCGGTTAACATTTTTTATATAAAGATCAGACAATTCAATGGTAAGCAATCAATTTTAGGGGAAAATTATGCGTATTGATCGTTTAACCAACCAATTACAGATGGCGTTATCTGATGCGCAATCTATTGCTGTCGGTAAAGACCATAATTTTATGGAGTCCGTGCATTTGCTGTCAGCGATGTTAAAACAGCCCCAGAGTACAGTGAGGCTTATGCTGCTTCAACTCGGTGTTGATGTCGAGAGCCTAACACAAAAATTACAGCAACACCTCGATAACATGCCGACTGTACAACAACATACGGGCGACGTACATATGTCGCCCGAGATGGGTCGCATGCTAAACCTGGCGGATAAATATTCCCAGCAACATAATGACAAATTTATCACCACAGAAATTATTTTACTCGCGATGATTGATGAGAAGGGAGCGGCGGGTAATTTGCTCTGTGAGTTTGGCGTCAATAAGGATAATTTAGAACGCGCGATAAAAAATCTGCGCGATAGCGACAGTGGTAGCCCTGAAGATGAAAGTGCCAGACAAGCGTTAGAAAAATACACCGTTGATTTAACCGAACGAGCCGAACAGGGCTTGCTCGATCCGGTCATTGGTCGAGATGACGAAATTAGGCGAACGGTCCAAGTGCTTCAGCGTCGAACCAAAAATAATCCCGTGTTAATAGGCGAGCCTGGGGTGGGTAAAACGGCAATTGTCGAGGGCCTCGCGCAGCGCATTGTCAATGGTGAAGTACCGGAAGGTCTAAAGGATAAACGCCTACTATCACTCGATATGGGCTCTTTGTTAGCAGGGGCGAAGTTTCGTGGCGAGTTTGAAGAACGGCTTAAAGCTGTGTTGACTGAGCTGTCTAAGCAGGAAGGTAGAATTATCATATTTATTGACGAACTCCACACTATGGTCGGCGCAGGTAAAGCTGAAGGCTCGGTAGATGCTGGTAATATGCTAAAGCCTGCCTTAGCTCGGGGTGAGTTACATTGCGTTGGCGCAACTACTTTAGATGAGTATCGGCAGTATGTAGAGAAGGACGCAGCGTTAGAACGTCGCTTTCAAAAGGTATTGGTTGATGAGCCCTCTGAAGAAGACACCATAGCTATCTTGCGTGGCTTAAAAGAAAAATACGAAGTCCACCATGGGGTTGATATTACAGATTCAGCTATCATTGCTTCGGCAAAGCTTTCCCAGCGTTATATTTCCGACAGAAAGTTGCCTGATAAAGCCATCGATCTGGTTGATGAAGCCGCCAGTCGTATTCGTATGGAGATCGATTCCAAACCGGAAGAAATGGATAGACTAGAACGGCGTTTGATTCAGCTTAAGATTGAACGCGAGGCGGTAAAAAAAGATACTGATGCTGCCGCCAAAAAACAGCTAGAAAAACTCGATAATGATATTCACACTGTCGAGCGTGAATTTGCTGACCTCAATGAAATATGGAAAGCAGAAAAAGCGGCGTTACACGGTACTCATAAGATAAAAAGCGATCTAGAACAAGCGCGACAAGACCTTGAGTCCGCCCGTCGTGCGAGTGATTTAAGTCGCATGTCAGAGCTGCAATATGGCGTTATTCCAGAGTTAGAAAAGCAACTGGATATGGCCAGTCAAGCAGAAATGATGGAAATGAAGCTGCTGCGCAACAAAGTCACTGATGAGGAAATTGCCGAGGTGGTTTCTAAGTGGACGGGTATCCCCATTACCAAAATGCTTGAAAGTGACAAAGATAAGTTATTGCGTATGGAGCAAGAACTTCATCACAGTGTTATTGGTCAGGACCAAGCCGTCGAAGCTGTATCTAATGCGGTAAGGCGGGCGCGAGCCGGGTTGTCTGACCCCAATCGCCCCAATGGCTCATTCTTATTTTTAGGGCCAACCGGTGTTGGCAAAACTGAACTTTGTAAGGCCTTGGCGACATTTTTGTTTGATTCACCCGATGCTATGGTAAGGATTGATATGTCGGAGTTTATGGAAAAACACTCCGTCGCTCGACTTATTGGTGCTCCGCCCGGTTACGTCGGCTATGAAGAGGGTGGCTATCTGACTGAAGCCGTTAGACGTAGACCTTATTCAGTGTTGTTGTTAGATGAAATTGAAAAGGCTCATACGGATGTGTTTAACGTTTTGTTACAGGTGTTAGATGATGGGCGCCTGACAGACGGGCAGGGGCGGACTGTAGACTTTAAAAACACGGTGATTGTCATGACGTCGAATATCGGCTCTGATGTTATTCAGACTATGTCGGGCGAGTCGAGTTATGAGAGTATGCGTGAAGCCGTTATGGATATTGTGGCGCAAGGTTTTCGACCTGAGTTTATCAATCGCATCGATGAATCCGTTGTGTTTCACCCGTTGGGTCGCGATCAAATTAAAGGCATTGCCGCTATTCAAATTGATAGGCTGAAAGAGCGTTTGCGTGAGCGCGAATTGACATTGAAACTATCTGATGCTGTTGTCGATAAACTGGTGGACGCCGGCTATGATCCTGTTTATGGTGCCAGACCGTTAAAGCGTGCTATTCAAAATACGTTAGAAAACTCACTGGCACAAGAGCTATTGCGTGGTACCTATGTCGCGGGCGATGTTATTCAAGCTGATATGCGTGACGGTGCAATAATATTTGCCAAGGATTGACAAGCACATATCGGTCAAAACAGATAGGTTAACATAGGAATACGGCATTTGCCTGCAAATAGCATGGCTTGTTGGCAAGAGCTATGTTTTGTTTGTCGATGAGGATGTTTGACAATTAACGACAATAATCCTCAATGCCTTTCTGAGCTGAATTCAGTTCCGCTTGTTTTTGTTCTTCTGATAAATAGTAATAGTTACCCTCGTCATCTTGTTTTCTGATGCGCGGATGCTTGTTAAGAGTCGCTAAATTATCTGTTGCAATCTTACAGTATTCTTTATCTTTAGCTTTTTCCTCGGCTGTCTTTTGCTGGGTGTCTTGGCTGGCAACTGCAGTGGCTTTACCATCTGCTTTTGATGTTGGTATATAAGGTGTTGATGGCGCCTTGTGGTTGGTCTTTATTTTAGTTGATTGACGGCCTTCGGGAGGTAATTCTGTATAGTGAACCACGCCGTTTTCGTCTTCCCACTTATAAATGTCGGCCACTGCCGCTAACGGAAATAGTATAAGGCCACCCATGACATAGGGCATTACCCATCTGGCTATCTGATGTTTAGAGGGGGGAGTTTTCATAGTGCTGCCTTCTATCATGTTGGGGACGGTCTGTTCTTTTGGCCTGCAATTGAGATGATGCTACAGTGAATTATTTAC
>JANQMK010000332.1 GCA_028280085.1 Pseudomonadales bacterium | reverse complement strand
CAACAGCAGTTGAAACAGCTAAAGCCCAAACCAGCGGCACCCGTCAAGAATGTTCCGCGTGGCACGCCGGAAGTCTTCAAGATCCGCGCGAGTAGTACTAAGCTCACGACTGACCCTATGCGATCGCGTAAGTCCTCCCTAGAAAAGGCCCGCGCGAAGGAGTCATCGGGATCGAATGGCTACTTGGGTACGCGAGTATCCTCTTCATCGCTGCAGAAGATCAAGAAAAAGGGGCAAACAAGCCCTGGCGTTGTCGCCTCTAAAGCGGGCAAAACCAAATCGGTACAGTCCGACGTGGCAAAAAATAAGGCGACTCCAGCACAAACATCAAAGAAGAGCGCTAAGCCTAACAATATCAGTAACAAGTCGGTCAAACCGACGTTGTCAAAGGCGCCGGTCAAGCCTAAATCGAATAAACTGCAGAGCAAAAAAGCGAAGACAGAGAAAAAAAATAAGGTGAAAGGTACACTCAGCCAGAATCGCATGAAGCCTGGCGTTGCTACATCTCAAGGCCAGCTTAAAAAGGTTACCTCGTCTACCTGGTTGCAGGGCCGTAGTTCTGTATCCATCCCAGGACAAGTCGCGGAAAAGCTCTCAGGGCGCCAGTACAAGAATTTCGACCACTTTAGGAGTGACGTCTGGAAGACCATTGCGTCAGACAAGAACCTCAGCCGCGGTTTCTCCCAAAGCAATTTGAAGCTGATGTCGGAAGGCAAAGCTCCCTTCGCGCCTGAAGCCCAGCATCGCGGTATGCGGGCTCGGTATGAACTAGACCACACAAGGGAAATACAAGATGGCGGTGCAGTCTATAGCTTTGACAACATCAGGATTAAAACGCCTGATGCCCATGCCAGAAAACTAACGCGAAAAGCGAATCGGGAACTTGGATCGCTGGACGGTCAATAGGTCATAAGATCTCTCCCTGCGGTTGAATCTGGACTTCTGACAAATCGCTCCCCGCTAGCCCCAAAACAAGCCCCCGGGAAAGCTGTTTGGGTTCTAGTGGGAAATCGTCCAAATGTTCGGGAAATGGCTACAAGCCAGTAAATTCGGGGCCTCCAGAGCCAGAGTCCAGTTGTATTTGACTTGCTATATCTATTTTAGATTTCAGCAGCTTAATGATCAGTTGCTGGAGGCATTCCAGTATTAGATGAGAGAGCATAAAGAAGCGTCAGCCCTTATATTGTGGAGCCTAACAGGTGAGCGTACACTTTTTACGGGGATGGTCGCAGAACCCTTTATTCAAGGTATTGATTGAATGCCGTTTTAAAGGTCGAGTAACATATCAAAAAATATTTTTCTCATTCGTTCTGATACATTGCGGTGCACCAGATAATCGACATGTTGATCAACTTGTGCAGATGGTGATAATGCAATGCTCCATAGTGCTTTTATTTGATTTGGCACAATAGAATAACGCACATCAATAATACGAAATTCATTGGTTGGGTCCTTCGCTACATAGCCGTTAGAAAACCAACGAAAGCGCTCGATATCTTTAGCTTGTTGCGAGTCTGGTAATAACCAGGGAAAGTCACGGTTAATATTCAATTTTTCGATACGCTCGCCCGGATATAATGTTATCTTCGAGCCAGTTCTTACTGCGTCAACATAAAAATGCTGCGGGGTTTCATAAACGGTTTTCCAAACCAATAGATTGGCAAAGCTCGGCTTCGCTTCGAGCCTGAGAGGCGTATGGTTTCGTTGTTTGGCGAGTTCCCAGCCGGCGGTCATCGCTCTGTCCCGTTGAATAAGCCCGATGATGGGATAAGTTAATGCCCAGACTAAGGCGATTTTAGCCAACGTGTTTGACCTTCTTACACTAGCTCCAACAATTAAAAGCAGTAAGGGTAGGGTATAGAGCGGATCAATTACCGACACCGTATTCCACGCAAAGCGTTGAGCGCTAAACGGCCACAACAATTGGGTGCCATAGGTGGTGCAGGCATCCAATAGCGCATGGGTTGCATAGCCTAATGTGCAATAGACACAGACTTCTTTAAAGCTTAACCCCCAACGTTTGCCAAGTGCTATATATAGTACCGCGGCGCATATAATACCGCCAATAGGAATAAAGAATAGTGAATGGGTAAATTGGCGATGATATTCCAAAAATAATAATGGATCTGCGTTAGATCGGATGAGCACATCTAAGTCGGGGGCCATACCCGCGAGCAAACCGAGGATGCCGGCGTAAATAATGCGCTGTGGTTTTGCTGTAGCTTGTGGTAGTGATGCGCCTAGTACGCCTTGGGTTAACGGGTCCATGTGACAGTAACTTTTTCCTTAACTATTATTTCCTTTAACTATATTTCTTTTAACTATATTTTCGTTAACTATTTTCTTAACTATACACAATATGAATATGATATCTATGTTATGCATTAGCGAGTTTTATCTTAATGTTTTATTTTAGCAACGGTTTAAGATAGTATTTTCTGCAGCCATGCCGAAATATCATTAATCTGTTGTGGGCAAACGCAATGAGCCATCGCGTACTCTAACCATACGGCATTATAGTTAAATGATTTTAGCGTATCATAGCCAGTTTTTCCCATAACGACAGGTAATACATTATCTTGCGTGCCATGGCACATCAAAATAGGTATATCTTTATTGTATTGGCTTTTCTTACTGCCCAATCCCTCGGTTACCGGTAAGAAGGTGGATAGCGCAAGAATCCCAGCGAGTCGTTTACGGTAAAACAGCGCAGTATTGAGCGCGATCGCTCCGCCTTGTGAAAATCCGGCAAGTACAATGCGGTTGGCGGCAATACCACTATCAATTTCTTGTTGAATAAGGTCCTTAATTTGAAAGGTGGATTTTTTAATACCGTCAGTATCGAAGCCATTTTGCATATCGATATCAAACCAGGCGCGCATAGACTCGTTGTTCATCATCGCGACTTGTCGCATCGGGGCATGAGGAAAGACAAACCGTATCGGTAAACTAGCTGGCAATTTTAATTGTGGCACAATAGTTTCAAAATCATGACCATCTGCGCCCAGTCCGTGTAGCCAAATAACACTCGCTGAGGCTGTTTCAGTAGGGTTAACCTGAATAGTGGGTAATGCTGTCGTTAGCATACTGACTCCAAAAAATAGCTATTCCAAAAAATAGTTGCGCTAATCGCATAGGTGCTTCAAAGACATAATTACACCAATAACAGTTACTCAATCAGCTAGCTAGATGCCTCAAAGCTTGTCGTGACACATAACTTGTGTATAACACCTAGTAGAAACCGCAAGTGAGCCAAGATAATGGACGAGTGGTCGCATTAATGGGGTAACACTATAAAAGCCCGCATTTAATAGATCAAGGTTTAATGTATCAAGGTTTAAAAGATCAAAACCAGAGGGCGGCTAAATCTATAGTGCGTTTAATTGCTAATGTTGAGTTTAATTACTAATGTTGAGTCTAATTACTAGGGTCGAGTTGATCTTCAGGCATTCTAGTGTCTGTCAATGGGGTTGCTGTTGGTGGGGTGGCATGTACATGCAGCGAAAGCATTCGGCATAGCTGGGGTGCCGAGGTATCCGTTGTTCTCGCTTCGCGACAGGCTAAAGCCATGGCCCGATCAGAGATAGCGTTCCACCGTATCATATAACCATTTAAATCAGCTAGCTGATTGAGTAACACACGCTGTGCTCTACCATTGCCTTCACGGAAAGGATGAATCCGATTAATCCAGCCGAGAAAAAAACCAGCGCGTTTGCCAAACGCAGTAGTATTAAGACCTTTGAGATAGTTCTCTGCCGCCAATTGTTTAAAACACTGATCTGACTCTTCAACTATCAGTGAATGGGGCAAAAATAACTTTGCACCTTTGCTGATTTCAACCCGCCGTAATTCACCGGCAAACAGGTAGACATCACCAAATATTTTCTTATGAATAAGTTGAAGATGTTGTAGTGTAAAGCTGGCAGGCTGAATAGGGTAGGCGGCTAGTTCTGCCAGAGTGATTTTTGTCAGTTGCTGTTCAGCTTGATTTAATGACCAGGTATCGGTGCAGCCCAATAGATTTTTAAGACACTCTGAATCCTCGATGAGGTAGGGGTCTGTTTCACTGATATCGTACTGTGAATAATCCTGTAAATACTCGTTCATCCCATGGAGAGCCTAGGCGGGACAACTAAGAGGCAGCGATTTTTAAGGTGGTACTGTTTTGAGATCGGTATTGTTGAATGATCTGGCGTCGTAATACTGTCGCATCAATTTTGCCGGAGATAATGTCACACATCATTTGTTCATCGTCAGCGGATACTTTGATCCCCTCTAAACGACAAGAACCTGCGACTTGCGCGGCGATAGTTTTGGCTGAAAAATGGTTTGTGCTCATAGGCTTATATTTCAGTAAAAATGTGTAACAGGTTCATTGTATGGCTAAATTAGGTAAGGTGCAAACCGGCCTACTGATGTTAAGACGGACATAGCTATTAAAGTAGAAGATAAGTGCAGTATTGTAAAAAAATATGCGTATTTTATAAAAAATATAAATATATCAATAACTTATGGGCAATATCTCTATTTAATATAAATTTAACTAAAATAATTAGCCCTGTATTATTGGTAAGTTATAGAGCAATATTAAAGTTATAAATAGCTTTAATATTGTATGAGTTGGGCAAATAGAAAGCTAATTTTTATTGTGGCTAAATATTTGTATTCGGTGGTATTATTTTGGCCCAATAATAGCTCTGTGGATCAATAGCCAGCTATACCACAATTATTTGGTTGCTCGATGACCATTTGCCTGGCAGTATGGTCGTATCCCATTTGGAGGATCTAGAATGCACGTCAAACAACTTTTAGCAGCCACAACGTTATTTATAGCCTTTTCACACGTTGCTGTGGCTAGTCCATTTATCTTTTATGAGGATGAGACCTCCTGGTATGTGGGCGTATACGGGAACCAGACTAATACAACTATTGAGTTTGACAGCGATATAGAGCTGCTTGATGATGATGCTGACGGCTTTGCCGGTAGTATAGGATTTAACATTAATCGCTACTTCAGTGTAGAGGTCGGCTATACTGATTTTGGCTCTCCTAGTAGTATCCCATTTGGCAAAAGCCAAAATGATGCATTCTCATTTGGCATATTAGCTGGTTACGAGTTCTTTAATCATCTGAAGCCTTACCTTAAGTTGGGCTACGTTAGCTGGGATACGAAAGACGATGATGGCACACAAGTTGGGGGCACCGACCCAATGGCAGGTGCCGGTATTGCCATAAAGCTGATTGACAACATTCAACTTGATTTGCGCTATGAGTATTTTCGTTTTGATATTAACAATGAAAACGTGGTTGCCGACGTTGATGCTGAGATCGAACTAGAGAGCACCAGCGCAGGTATTAGGTATATATTCTAAATAAAGCTGTGACATCGTTTTTATCAACTAGTAGGCTGTTTTGCGATAACACAAAACAATAAAAAACGAAAGCCTAACGCAATAATTTAACAGACAAGGGGGATAGTACGCCCATTGCATGCAATGGACCAAGTTTGCCAAGCCTATCTCTATTTTCATAAAACTAGTTTGTTAAACGCTCACCCTTACTTGGCTCTCAATTAATTTTCAATTGAGCTTTAATTGACGAATCCAAGTAAGACAACTTATATACCAGAACCATAGTTATAATAAGCAGGATATCGAACCCCTTGGAAGAGACTATTTTACCAGTAAACCCTCAAACTCTTAGCGTTCATGGCCACTGTGACCATGCCTTCGCGGCGGTAAAGCGGGCGTTTATTGCCAATTTTGAACAAGGCAGAGAAGTGGGCGCCAGTGTTTCCTTGTGGGTTGAAGGCAAGAATGTTGTGGACCTCTGGGCTGGTATGGTTGATCGTAAAGGTACGCCTTGGCAAGAGCATACCATCTGCACTATTTATTCTGTTACTAAGTCGCTGTTAGCGATCTGTGCCCAGCGCTTGGTAGACCAGGGGCTACTGAACCTTGACGCACCTGTGGTCGAGTACTGGCCGGAATTTGGCGCCGCAGGTAAAGAAAAAATTCCGGTTAGATGGCTGCTAACCCACAAATCCGGTTTGGCTGCGGTGAGAAACCCCCTACCTTTTAAAGCCCTGTTTGATTTTGACACCATGGCTAAGGCTTTGGCTGAACAAAAGCCCTGGTGGACACCTGGTACTCGACATGGATATCACTTGCTAACGTTCGGCTGGCTGATGGGGGAGGTCATTCGCCGGATAACGGGCAAGTCAGTAGGCCGGTATTTTCACGATGAAATTGCCGGCCCCTTGGGGCTGGATATTCATATTGGGATACCAAAAACAGAATTGAGTCGTTGCGTTCCCTCTTTCTCTAAAGGCATTCCAGAACTCCATACCGATATATTGAAATTCATTTGGGCGATGGTCGTTAGACCCTACGGCGTTACATTAAGATCTGTGATTAATCCGGTCAGTATAATTACAGAACGAAACTCAGCCGCCTGGCGTTTGTCAGAAATACCCGGCGCTAACGGCCAAGCCAATGCCCGATCACTAGCCCATTTGTATGGCGTTCTTGCTAATGGCGGCGTAGAAAACGGTATCGAAGTATTGACACCACAAGCTATCGAGCGTTGCGGTATAGAGGAATCAAACGGTTTGGATGAGTTGCTGCGTATAAATACGCGCTTTGGTCCCGGCTTTATACTACCTCAAGCACGCGACAAGGAACTGTTTAGTCGTAATATAGGTGCCTTTGGTCATACCGGAGCAGGTGGTGCCTTCGCTTTTGCTGATCCGAGCGAGAAGCTTGGGTTTAGTTATGTGATGAACAGGATGGGTAGTCATATCCTAGTGGACCCAAGACCAAAAGCAATTGTTGATGCCGTTTATCGTTGCTTGTAGATGCCGCTCTTTTAAATGGTTTACCTGATACTAACTGCAGTAGCTAACCGGTAGCGTAAATAACTCCGCCTATTTCTTTATGTATCATTGCTTCGGCATCGGTTATCTTTCCCAACTCGCTGTGGCATGTTCATAACATGATTATAATAAGACTATTGTCTAGCGATTAGAACAATTAATTTTTATATCGACTATATCGAAAAGTTTAAATGTTATCCTGATGTGCCGCCATTGCCGTTAAAACAGCATAAGCTTGTGTCTTATTCATTTGTTTGGGATCAAAACTAAGTTGATCTTCCTTATTCAGGATGGCTTGTAGTTTATCTGAGCTACCCGCATAGCCCATTCGCCACTCACTGAAACTAGTTTCGGTGATTTCTTCACAGCAAATCAATGTCAATTCATCATGCCGAGCATCATCAGCAATATCGAGATATAACTCACTGACAGCATCTCTAGGTCCTTCTAATACCTGTAAGAAATACCTGTTTTCAAAACAAAGCATGCCACAGATACCAAGATCACTGTTATTCTTTCGCGCTGTTTCTAAGATCTGTTTAAGATCCGACATAGCAATATCACGAGTTGCAACGCTGTAATAGATCAATCTAACAGTATTCATCACGCCTCCTTGAATGAGATCTTTCGGTCGAAAAATGATATGCATTGGTCTAGTATTAGAATAGCATTGTCAGCGAGGTGCGCCAGATGAACAGTTTAAATCAACTCCTTGTGGTTTCAAATAGAGACGACTTCGTTCATAACATTAATCAGCTATTGACGAGTGATGAAACTGATTCAGAGCCGCTGGAGATCAACGTTTGCCATAAAACTCGCGCAGCGAAAAAAGCGCTTAAAGAAAAGAGCGTTGTTGGTATTTTATTTGACTTATCTTGCAGCCAAAGTCTTTCACTATCTACTGATCTACTGGCGTATGTGAGAGACGGGCTCAATGATCAACAACGAATTATGATTGGCATTGGTGATACCAGCAACATTGACACAGCGATGACTAACAAGCTGGATTATACCTTTGACGCTGATACCTATTGCCAAGCAACACTGCAGAAGATTATCCAACGTGAATCACGTGTTTGTTTAGAAAACTCTAGAGCTGCCAAGCGACAAGAAATAGAAACTGATTTACTGGCTTCTATCGCGCAATTTAGTCGTCAAGAACTGCCTCTTAACTTATTGCTCCGTGATTTTAGTGATCGCACAAAAGCACTGATTAGTGCTGACAGCTCTTTATGTATCGAGTGGAACGACCAATGCCAAGCAAAATTTCATCACCTGGTAAAAAACAAAGAAGATACTGGTTCTTCAACCAATGACAACAGTGATGGCTCCCATGGTACCGACGAGTTCCATCGGTTGATGCAAACTTGGGTAACCAGCGACAATGGCATTGCCGTATTAAACGCAACGGCCAACAGTCATAGACCCCATATCGAATTATTAGAAAAGGCTGAATCCGATGCATTAAACGGGTTGTCAGGATTGCTAATATTTCCCATTCGACGTTTCAGTAAAACACTACGTATCTTACTGTTCCCATTAACAGACACATCCGCAACTGAAGTATCACTCCATACAGTCAACGTGTTATCGAAAGCGAGCGAGCAACTGTCGATAGTGGTTGAAAGGCGATTTGCCGGAAAAAAACTCGCAGCACAGTATAAGCGTACCAAAGATACATTATTCGAACTGGCTCAAGCGAAAGAGCAGCTAGTCCAGAAAGAAAAGATGGCCTCAATTGGTCAATTGGCTGCCGGTGTTGCACATGAAATAAATAACCCGTTATCATTTGTTTTATCGAATTTGGGCCCGATGGAAGAATATGTTGACGAATTTAAGACATTGTTTGAACTACATGACCAACTGCTCGAAAACATCAGCGCAACTGATGAAGTAAATACATCGGCTATTATCAAAGACATCCGCAAAAAAAAGATCGAGGCAGATCAAGAATTTATCCTGGAAGATTTGCGTTCAATCGTCAACGAATCACGTAACGGCCTGCTACGTGTTAAAGATATTATTAGCGATTTACGGGCATTCGCCAGAGAAGAAACAACCCAACTAGAGCAACAAAACGTAAAGCAATTAGTCGATGAGACATTATACTTTATGAAACATGAAATCTCGGAAAAAATCGCTCTGACGGTAGATGTTTCAAACGATATACAAGTCTTGGTCCATCATGGTTATGTTCGCCAAGTGTTGACGAATCTAATTAAGAACGCTTGCGATGCGCTAATGGACGATGATAAGGATGATAAAAAAATTGTGATCACCGTTGAACAGACTGCCGCAGATACCATCGTCAAGATTCGCGATAACGGCCCGGGTATTCCTACTGATGTGCTCAGCAAAATTTACGATCCATTTTTTACCACCAAACCCATCGGCGAAGGCACTGGCTTAGGACTTTCCATCACCCATAAGCTCATGGACGCCATGAATGGTTCGATTAAATGTAACAGTGTAGTGGGGCAGCATACTGAGTTTGTCTTGACGTTTCCTAACCGGTCTTGATTGCGTAGTGATAGTACATGTGGATTGTTGATTCTTGGATAGTGCTATTAAAAGTAAGAAGCTGTATTTCCAACGGGCTGTGCGCTCTTCAGCATCTGTTTGGGACTGAAGGTTAGTCTGTATTGGAGTATATTGGAATGAAGGGTTCATGTTCCATTAAGGGAATCTTGCAATCACTTTGACCTCATCCAGCCTTTCTGAAGAAGAACTGACATAGGCTATTGAGTTTTTTTCTTCTTTAACAAGATCTATGATTTTTTCTTCGTCTTTTACACTAATGGGTGGAGTGCCGCGACCGGTAAAGACCAAACGCCCCCAGTAGGCTCGGACTTGTAACACGGTTTTTTTAGTGATGTGTTTATGAAAGAGCTCAAAATATTTGCTAGTAATATCCTGATCAATAGGATAAGTCTTTACTCCATCAGAAAATAGCTTTTTTTGACCGAGAAAAATCATCTTGATGTCTTTTTCTGACAATGCATAGTCTGCATCTTTATTAGCAATGATTGCTATCTCTGCCGATACAATATTGGGCAAATAACCCCATAAGCAGATTAACAAAATTAAAACGTATTTCATCTATCTATGTCCAAACTAAAATAATACATCCACAGCGAAGCTCAATACATTCACTGTATCGCCAGCTAACAATGATGGTAATATACTGTTGTCTTGAAGAATACTGGCTTTGCCTTCTTGTCTGCCTATGGACTGGTATTCCAATTTTAGGGCAGCAAACGGGTTAAAATCATAACGTAAACCAATGGTGATGCTGTCTGACTCGGGTGCAATACCGTCAGCTATCGCCTGTGCTATGCCAGCAAAAGGATTGTCATTTGCACCGGGAACGTTGGCCGACCTAGATTTAATTTGGGCGTAAGTGATATGAGGTTGCCATTTACCGAAACGCCGGCCATAAGCCAGGTAAAAAGAATCTTGATTTCTGAGAGGACCGGAATTTACCCTTATTCTACTGAATTCAAAAATCACATTATGAACGCCATCATCATACATCAGTGCTATGCCGTCGAAGATGCTGTCCAGATCTTCACGGGTGTCTATTGCTTCTG
>JANQMK010000284.1 GCA_028280085.1 Pseudomonadales bacterium | reverse complement strand
CTCCACATTGTTTTCCTACTATGCTCTGTCCTGCATAGCCTGCATCTTCTAGCGCTTTCCAGGATTCCTCGAGAAAGAGCCGTTGTTGCGGATCCATGTAGGTCGCTTCCAGCGGTGATATTTTAAAAAATGCGGGATCAAACAATGCGATTGATTCAATAAAACTACCTTGACTGCAATAGCTTTGAGTGGCTGAAGTGGCATCAATGCAAGCAGAAACTGGCCAGCGTGAGACGGAACCGACCAAGTCCTTACCCACTTTCAGGTTCTGCCAAAATGCCGCCAAATTTTCTGACTTAACGAAACGCCCGCTCATACCTACAATAGCAATAGAATTTTGCTCAACGGGTAATTTCTCAGTACCGCTAGTTGTTGATACGATGTCAGCGCTTTCACTAACACCTTTACCTGGTGACTGGTCGGCTGATATCAACATGCCCTTTGGCTGTTCCGTCACAGAATAGGTTGTCTGATTTCCTGCTACGGCGAGGCCAGGGTTACTCGTGGTATCCTTTAGGGAAGAAATGAGTTGCTCCGCTGGCTGGTCTGTTTGCAGCTTATGGAAAATAGCTGCACGATGCTCGGCTATAATAAATGCGGCGAGCTTTGCTAGTGTGTTGTAATCGTACAATACCGCTGTAGGTAACGCCAGGCTGAGCGCCTTATTAATTATTCTAATCAGTTCGATGGCGATGATGGAATCAACACCATAATCCGAAAAACTATCTTCCTCTGCAACCGAACCCGGTGCAACTCGCAAAGCCTGCGCAATACAATCGCGCAAGACATCTGTTACGTCGCGTTGTAATGTCCGGTCGGCGGTGCCATGTGATTTGACAAACGTTGGCTTAGTGCCTTCTGTAACGCCATCAACTGCCTGACCGCCAGCGGTAGCGTAATGAGGGTCTATGACGTCTTCATCATGCTGCATCACTGGTTGGGTGTCTTGAGTCGTGTTAAGGCCAACGTTTTTTTGTCGAACAATGCCATTACTGCTGGCAACAATAATCTGTTGACCCAATTCCTGAGCATGCTGCGATGGAGAGAAAATTGATTCAAACCCTTCTTCATCCAACACCGTTTGCCATGCTGTTCGTGTTAATACTGGACTACCGGCCAAACGCAGAGCGGTATCTTCGTACAACCACCAACCTTCTAACAAACCAAACGTGAGATGATAAAATAAAGACCATTCACTCAACTCATTTAAAAGAAGCGTACCGTTGGGCTTTAGAGACGCTTTAACATTACGCAATGTTTCAGCAATATTTTGTGTCGCGTGCAAGGCGTTCGCTGCAAACACAATATCATAATGCCCTGGGCTGATTGCTTGTCCTCTTAGCGGACGAGATACATCAAACATAGCCGTAGTGAAACCCGGTAAATCATTGGCATAGTGTCGTTCACCATGCTGCAGAAAGGCTTTGGATATATCGCTATAACAGTATTCTTCAATTGCCGACGAATAAGCATGCAACTTGCGCACGATCGTTGCAGTCGTCCCTCCTGTACCCGCACCAATCTCAAGCAAGCGAAACTTTTTATGTCTGTCGATTTGCAAGCTTTGCTTAATGATCTCGACCAGTGTATTGCCAAGCATATCATTAAAGTAATTTGCGGTTGGCGTGTCGCGATACACACCTGAGACTAATGCCAGTGATGCATCAGGAAATAAAACTTCCGTAGCACGTTGCCTACCTTGGAGAATACTCGGCAACGCTTTCAAACACGCTTCGAGTAAAGTAACATTGGCCCATTGGTTTGGGTTGTCGACCCATTCGGCCTTCTGTTCTTCCCATAGTGTCCACAAAACGGCGAGCGGCCTTACTTCAGCCGTCAATGTTGAGGTAGAAAGATTCAGCAGATTGCGCTGTTGTAGATACGTTATGCTCGCCTGTAACCAGCGATGATAAAACTGTGGAGTAGCCTGCCCCAAGGAAAAACCCTGGACTTCACCAACAGTCTGAGAAAACAGTCCTAAAGAAAACAGGTTGGCAGTCAAAATCTCCGTTGTTAGCGATTCCATCGCAGCAAGGGACGTGGTTTTTCTCTGGAATTGTTTTAACAAAAAAGCGATCGGTTCTGGCTTTGCCCATTGCGGTAGGGTTTCTTTAACACGATGGAGTACCGACGCAAATGCGTTCGAGTAACAGTAGATCTCGTCATCCAGTAACACTGCTTGAAACAAATTCCGTAGCGCTTTTTCTTCCGTCAATTTGATCAATATTAATTGATCTTGATTTGAACTGACAAACGTCTGCAATGCATGCATGGCTTCTGCTGGTTCTATAGAGTCAATACCAAGCCGCGCCATTTGTGTTTGATAATAGGCATTGGAAACTGTTCCGATGCTACCCCAATAGCCCCAATTAACGACCTTAATAGGATAAGGGCGTCGTTGCCTAAGCTGCTGAGCAAAACTATCTGTAAAATTACAACCCGCCGCGTAATTAGCTTGTCCAGGGGTTTTTAAAAAAGTTTGCACTGAAGAAAAGAAAAGTAAGAAATCTAGATCTTCGCTACCAAAAACGGTATCAATCATAACGCTGACGTCAACCTTAGCTGATAAACCGGTTCTAAACTGTTGCTCATCCATATTGGCAATAGTGTTATCCTGCAACTCAATTGCCGCATGGATAACGCCATGGATATGAGCGTAACGTTTTTTGATGAGCCGAAAGGCTCTTTGTAAAGACGGCAATACTCTTGCATCAGCGGTGATATACCAAGGGGCATTACCCCGGCCATCAATCAGCTCATTAAGAGAACGGATTTTTTCCTCAATAATCCCATCTTGTTCGCGACGACCTAGCCAAATAACGGTCGCCTGATAGTGCCGGATCATAAACCGAGTCCAGGCCTCACCAATCTCCCCTGCCCCACCAATAACCACGTAAATACCGTGTT
>JANQMK010000246.1 GCA_028280085.1 Pseudomonadales bacterium | reverse complement strand
GTTTGGGGGATGGGTCTTTGAGCATGTTGGCCTCCAACTTGAGAGGCCTATTAAAACAAAACCCCCAGACTAACGGCTAGGGGTTTGTCATCACTCTGAGGGGAGCGAAAGCTCCCCTTTTTTTATCTGCTTTATATCTGCCGTTTTATGCTTGTTAGCTGAATTGCAACGTCAAGCGAATTAGGTATATTAATTTGAAGCTAGTGCTTTATTAATTGATGAGATAAGTCGTTCGGCATCGACAGGTTTGGTAATGTAGTCTGCAGCACCAATTTCATATCCTATTTTTTCCTGTTCAATTAAGTCGAGTGCTGTTAAAAATATAATAGGAATATCTGCCGTATTTGGCTGGCTTTTTAGCCTTCTACAAACTTCAAAACCATCAATGGTTGGCATATTAACGTCCAGTATTATTATATTTGGGCATATATCATCAACTTCAGCCAAGCACTCTTCCCCGGATATTCTACAGGTAACATCAAAGTCATCTTCTAGAATCATCTCTAAAAGGACCAAATTGTCTGTCTGATCATCAACGACCAGTACTTTTTGGGGATTAGTCATTTATGTATTAGTAGGTTTGGCTGCCATTGCTTTAACTATAGCTGGCATCTGGCAATAAATCTTCTTTATTTATTAACTCTAGGAAAAATAACAGCTTATTTTGATTTACTTCGAACTGGAAGTGATTTAGCAAATAATAGAACAAAAAATGCTAATGTTCTGTCGGGAATTTCTGGAAGTTAAAAGTCCATTGTCTATAAATAAGAGTGTCTTGGGTTTGCCCTATTTATTGCAAAGTACCAGTTATTACTTTAATGAATAATTCGAGGCAAGTTGTAAGAAGGAAATGGATATGAGTAAGAAAGAAGAGTATGTAAACAAAAAGTTAGATGCATCAGAGCCCGAAGATTTTGCTTTTTTGGGTAGTAGAGAAGATGTTGCTGAATCCCGCACGGTTGCTTCACGAGATAGACTGCGTGCAAAAATGGCTGAGGATGTAGAAAATTTTATCAAGGCAGGTGGTTCAATAAATTGTATTGACAGTAATGTCCTTGCCGACCCACCGAAGAAACCGGTCAGCAACTACGGTGGCAGGCCTATCTGATAAATATAGATAGCGTTGTTGTTACAAAACTATCGAGATAAAATCCCGGCAAAGATCTTTATAAAGTTTATACTTTATAAAGATCCTTCAGCTTTTGTCATCATGACATCTTAATATCGTTTGCAGATAATCTGTCAGTAGGCGTTATCTAAGTTCGTTTCAATTGTCGTTATTGCACTGATTAAGTCATTAAACTGTTTGACTTCCTGGGTGGGCTTTTCTTCTAAATCCCACTCGTTCATGGCATAGTTGACCCATATGGTGTGAAAGCCAAAATCTTTAGCGCCAATAATATCATCTATGGGGTGGTCGCCAACGTGAATCAACTCATGCTTTTCACAATTTGCAGAATGTAACGCGGCACCAAATATTTTGCTCGATGGTTTATTTGCGCCGACTTGTTCGGCAGAAAGAGAAAAGTCGAAGTATTTATCTAGACCTACCATCGTTAAATTAGCGTTACCGTTAGTGACAGAACCGATGTGATAGTGTTTTTTTAGCGTCGCAAGGGTTTTTTCAACTTGGGGAAATGGCTTGACTTTCTGTCTTTCAGCATAAAAAAAATCAAATGCCAGTGTCGATAGTTTTCCTGATTCTGATTTGTTATAGCCTACTTCAATTAAGCTAAGCTTTAAACTTTCGATGCGTAATTGGCTGATTTGGTGGCTTAGGTCTGGCTTTCTTTTTATTAATGCTAGTCGTTGTGCGCGCAAGTCATTTGGGTTAAAGCGGTCAGTCAGTCTTGTGGCATGCTCTTTGAGCCACGAATAAAGAGCATTTTCAGCTGCTAAGATAACATCGTTGGTATTCCACAATGTGTTATCTAGATCAAAAGTAATAGCTTTGATTCTTCTTTTAACTGGCATGTTCTGTATGGGTAAAACTATATCGATTAACCATGTGTTACCAATTGTAAAATAATAAAAAACAAAGTAAATAGATTGATTATGTCGTTGCTAATGTGAATGTGTAAGTAATTGACCTAACCGAATGCTTGTGGCCGCGCCGATAAAGTCCAAAAACACAGTCCCCATTGCATGGTTGTAACGATGTTGATCTTTGCTGCCGATGGCTAGCGCACCAATAATATCTGTACCCTTCTTTATTGATATAATGGCGGCAGATTCAATGACTTGTTCGGCGTGGGGGAAAAGGAAATTTAACTCCTTGGGGCGCATGATGCCTCTAACAGTCTGGGATGTATCAAGTAGCGAACCAATGGTGTCATATGTAGTCTCACGATTTGTTATTCTACCGTTAAAGTTTTGCTGTTGAACATGTTCTTCAAATAAAATTAGTGTTGACTCATCGACGGAAAAATCTGTGCTGAATCCCTGGCGTAGCGCCTCGTCAATACTGTCAAGATCCGGTGCGCTGACAATTTTTAATACCAGCGCTTTGGTCAGATTAAATAGCTTGTCATTCTCTTTTGCCGTAGCGATCAGCTGGTTTAGTTGGCCGCGCAACGTAATTTGCCGTTGTCGCAAAATAGAAACTTGTTTTTCTACTAAAGAAACGGCGCTACCAGTTGGGTGCGGTAAGTAGATATCCGCTAGTATGTCTTGTTGTTTTAGTAGAAAATCAGGATGTTTTCTCAGGTAGTTAGCCACCATCTCTTCCTGAGATAGATCGAGTGTGTCTTCTTCCAATTCAATCAGTGTGTCGTCATAGTCCGTCATATCTGAATCTGTCCTTGAAATACAGTAGTTGCTGGCCCAGTCATTATTATTGGTTGATCTACTCCTTGCCATTCAATCATGAGGTCGCCACCGGTTAAGTGTGCGGTCACATGAGAATCCAATTGGCTCAGTCGTATCCCGGCAGCAACAGCAGCACAGGCGCCAGAGCCGCAGGCATTGGTTTCACCAACGCCTCTTTCAAATACCCGTAAATTAATTTCATTTCTGTTAACGATTTGCATAAAACCAATGTTGGCCTTATGGGGGAAGAAATGGTGAGATTCTAGTACAGGGCCCCATTTTTCTACTGGTGCGCTAGCTACGTCATCTACGGCAATAACCGCATGTGGATTGCCTAATGACAGTGCGGAAAACTCTACCATGCCACTATCGATAGTGAGTTGATAGGTTTTGCTTTCTTGTTCTGTATCTATTGGCACTTGCTGTGGAGAAAATTGAGGCTCGCCCATGTCGACCTGGACTTGGCCATCTTCAAGAATAGTTAGTTCTAGCGTGCCGGCACAGGTTTCAACTTTTATAATGTTTTTAGCAATGAGCTTGCGTTCGGAGACAAACTTGGCAAAGCATCTAGCACCATTACCACATTGTTCCACTTCTTCACCATTGCAGTTGAAAATCCGGTAGCTAAAATCAACATCTGGATTACGCGGTGGTTCAACGACTAGTATTTGGTCGCAGCCAACCCCTCGTGTTCTATTAGCTAAGAAACGTATTTTTTCTTCGGACAGTGACATGCGCTGTGTGACCAAATCGATAACGACAAAGTCGTTGCCCAAGCCATGCATCTTTGTAAATCGCAAAAGCATTCAACGTGTCCTGCCCAATTCATGTCCAAAAAATGTAATAACTGGGTTATTACTTATGTTTAGTGTTTTTTATTTTTACTTGCTCTAGCGTTTTTTGGCCATTAAGACAAAAGTGACTTAAGGCAGGATAGATTCCCCTTTCACTAAGTCGGCTATGGTTTCTCTTTGCCTCACTAAGTAAGCGCGATCACCATCAACCATGACTTCAGCTGCTCTACCCCTTGTATTATAGTTTGAACTCATGGTGAATCCGTAAGCCCCAGCACCTTTTATAGCGAGTAAGTCGCCCTCAACCAGGTTGAGCAATCTGTCTTTGCCCATAAAATCGCCTGTTTCACAGACTGGGCCGACTAGATCATAACATTTTGCGTGGCTTTGTGCTCTCGGCACGACAGCGGCTATGTCTAATCGCGATTGATAAAGTGCTGGTCGTATCATGTCATTCATGGCTGCGTCGATAATGGCAAAATTCTTATGCCTTGTACACTTTAAATAATTAACGGTGGTTAGTAGGACCCCAGCATTAGCTGCAATGGAGCGGCCAGGTTCCAGTAAGATTGTAGTGTTACTACCAGCAAATTTTTTTAATACTTCATGTACATATTCGCCTGGCGTGGGTGGGGTTTCATCTTGATAGACAACACCAAGCCCGCCACCTATATCGATATGCTCTAATTGGATGCCGTGGGCGGCTAGTTTGTTAGCTAGAATTAGAATGCGGTCAATTGCATGCAAAAACGGACTCATCTGGGTGAGTTGAGAACCGATATGGCAATCTATGCCGACAATATTTAAATACTCGAATTGGCTAGCGCGAAGATAGATATCTAACGCGTCGTCAATATCGATGCCGAATTTATTTTCTCGCAAGCCAGTTGAAATATAGGGATGGGTTTCCGCGTCTACGTCTGGATTGACACGTAACGAAATATTCGCGACTTGCTGACATTGTGCAGCGACTTTTGCTAAGCAGTTCAGCTCTGCTTCAGATTCGACATTGAAACAATGTACGCCTGCTTGCAAGGCTTGCGCAAGCTCGCCGGCCTGCTTGCCTACACCAGAGAAAACCACTTTAGCGGGATCGCCGCCTGCCAATATAACGCGTTGCAGTTCACCTGCCGAGACTATGTCGAAACCGGCACCGAGACGAGCTAAAATATTAAGTACAGCTAGGTTGGAATTAGCTTTAACGGCATAACAGATTAGGTGAGAGCGTTCGCCAAAGGCCTCGGCGTACGCTAGGTAGTGCTCTGTCAAAGCGGCGCGACTGTAGACGTAGGTGGGCGAGCCAAATTGTTTGGCAATGGCGGTTAAGCTCACGTCTTCAGCGAACATAGTATTGTCACGAAAATTGAAAGGACTCATGAATAACGACTCATCGAATGGTATTTACAGTAAGTAGTAGTTGCAGAGCTGTTTGTTAGCATCTGTTATTTTCTATTTGGACAAATAGTAACTGGTTTTTGTTGGGCTCTGTGGCTGTTTTGATGTTTTTTTCGCGGGAGTATCTATCGCGGATCGGTTGTTAACATCGTTTATTAGCGAATTATTTGGGTTTGGTTGTGGTAGATACAGGTCGCCTTTTTGGCCACACCCGCCCAGCACGGTACTGTATCCCATAAATATAGCTACGTGTAAAAAGAAAGATGTCAGTAACGGGTGCCTTATTAGCATTTATTGTGG
>JANQMK010000220.1 GCA_028280085.1 Pseudomonadales bacterium | reverse complement strand
TTTGGCTACTGTCTATATTGATGTTACTCGTTGCCTTTGGGTTTGTACTGTATCCGTTGTTTTTTCGTCCTAAACAGGGCGGCTTAGTCTCTCGCCCAGAATCCAACATAGCGCTATTTCGGCAGCGTCTATCTGAATTAGAAAGATCATATGCCGCTCAGGATATTGCAGAGCCTGAATACCAACAACTGAAATTAGAATATCAACGTGCGTTGTTATCCGATGCTGATAATGACAAACGGGCGATGCCGGCAGTGACTGCTGCGGTTAATGGTAAGTACTTGATTGTTGGATTTGCCGCAATAACAGGCTTATTGACATACCTCGTTTATTATAAACAAGGTCAAATAGATGACTGGCATATTGTGGCTTTGCTTGAAGAGAAAGCACTTCAAACCTTTATGGCTAGGAGTCAAGGCAAGCCTGTCGATACTGAAGCCGTTTCTACCCAATTAGTGGATAAGTTAACCCAGCGATTAGCACAGCACCCTGATAAGTTACAACATTGGTTTTTGTTGGCTCAGGCTTATATGGAGCAGACGGAGTATTCGGCAGCAGCTGATGCCTATGAAAAAATATTGGCAATTGAACCCGGAAATAGCGAAGTCATGGGGTTTTATGCCCAGGCGTTGTTTATGGCAACTAACCGTATAACGCCAGCGGTAAAACAAGCGATCGATAGTGCCCTTGCTGTTGATCCAAATAATGTTACGGTCTTGGGTCTAGTGGGTATTGCTGCCTATGAGGCACAAGATTACGCTATGGCTATTAATGTGTGGCAGAAGATTCTTGGCATAATACCCCCGCAAAGCCCGAATGCAGCCTACATTCAACAGGGTATTTCGAGAGCAAAGTCTATGTTGTCACAACAAGGCGCCGGCACTACACCATTGCCCACTCCCGACAAGGCTATCGTGTCGTTAAAAGTGAGCGTATCGATGAGTGATGCGCTTAGTGCAGATCCTAGTGATGTGGTATTTGTTTACGCGAGACCGATGGATGGCAGGCGTATGCCCGTTGCGATAAAAAAAATTCAGGTGGCGGATTTGCCCGCTAATGTTATTTTAGACGATAGTAGTGCGGCTATGCCTACGCAAAAATTATCTGATTTTGACCAGGTAGAATTGGTAGCGAGAGTGTCTCAAGATGGTTCTGCGATAACCAAGCCTGGTGATTTGCAGGGCGTCTCTGCAGCGGTCAATGTCAGAGGCATTCGTGACCCAGTGTCATTGCATATAGACACGGTCGTGCCTTGATGGTCGTGTCCTAGTATCAGGTTGTAAGTTGCCACAGTGCGCGATAGTTATTGCTGCCTAAAGACGGTAAACTGTGTCGTTTATCGTTAAAGTAGTGTTGGCAAGTTAATTTTAACCAGCTTAAAGGGATAGGCACTGCTAAATTCAAAAAAATAAGGCGAATAGACCTGAAAAGGTCAAAAATGGCAAGATCATCCGATAAGAGTGATTGTTTTTTATGCGACTCAAATGTATTAAGTTAGCTGGTTTCAAGTCGTTCGTAGATGTGACGACAGTTAATTTCCCGAGTAACCTCTGTGCCATCGTTGGCCCTAATGGCTGCGGTAAATCTAACATTATCGATGCCGTGCGTTGGGTTATGGGTGAAAGTTCGGCAAAGCATCTGCGTGGTGAGGCCATGACAGATGTTATTTTTAATGGCTCTGGTGGCCGTAAGCCGGTTGCCCAAGCCTCAATTGAGCTGGTATTTGATAACAGTGATAAAACTATTACGGGCGAATATGCTGCTTTCAACGAGATATCTATCCGGCGTAAAGTGACCCGTGAGGCTCAGTCTTTTTATTATTTGAACGGCACTAAGTGTCGGCGTCGTGATATTACCGATATCTTCTTAGGTACCGGCTTAGGGCCGCGTAGTTACTCGATTATAGAACAGGGCATGATATCTCGCTTAATTGAAGCCAAGCCCGATGAAACCCGTATCTTTATTGAGGAAGCAGCGGGTATTTCCAAATATAAGGAACGTCGCCGTGACACTGAAAATAGAATTCGTCGTACGCGTGAAAATTTAGAGCGGTTGACCGACATTCGCGAAGAGCTAGAGCGCCAGTTGCAGCATCTTAAACGTCAGGCAGCGGCTGCTGAAAAGTATAGTGAGTTTAAAAAGGAAGAGCGTTTACTTAAGGCGCAATTGCAGGCCTTAAAGTGGCGTGAGCTGGACGGCAAGGTAAAGTTAAAAGAGGACGCTATTCGTGAACTTGAGGTTAAAGTAGAAGAGCAGGTCACACAACAGGTTCATTTTGATGCCGAAATTGAAAAGTACCGTGTGGGTCATACTGAGCAAAATGACCAGTACAATGAAGTACAGGGGCGCTATTACAGCATTGGTAATGAAATCGCGCGGGTTGAGCAAAGTATTCAACATAATAAAGAACGGGTTAGCCAACTGACCGAGGATTTGGCGCAAACTGAACGCAGCTTGCAAGAAACCGACCAGCAGCTTTCCCATGACCTTGAAAAAGTAGAAGGTTGGCAGGCAGAGTTGTTGGATATTGAGCCTGAGCTGGAATTGGTTAAGGCAGCCGAAGAAGAATCTGCGCTGGCATTAGTCTCAGCTGAAGAAACCATGCAGGATTGGCAAGGTCGCTGGGATGAGTTTAACGAACAGGCGGCTGAGCCTCAGCGCACCGCGGATGTTGAGCAGTCTCGTATTCAGCATCATGAGCAATCGTTACAACGGCTGTCTGATAAGGTTGAAAAACTAGAAGAAGAACGCAAACACTTGACCGATAGCGATGTCGATGACGAGATTAGTGGGCTCAAAGAACAGTTAGCAGAGACCGAGCTACAGTCAGAAGAAAAGCAGAATGTCCTTAACACGCTTTATGACAAGATTGAAGCATGTCGTGAAGAGTCGGCCCATAGTAGTGACCAGCTGGATGCTGTCAGACTGCAGCTGCAGAGTAATAAGGGTCGCTTTGCGTCGTTGGAGACATTGCAGCAAGCGGCATTAGGACAAGCCACTTCTGCGATAAGTAAGTGGTTGGAAGCTAATGAGTTGGAAACCAAACCTCGCTTGGCCGAGCAGTTAAAAGTGGAACAAGGCTGGGATGTTGCTGTTGAAACCGTGCTAGGTAGTTATTTACAGGCGGTTTGCGTGGATGGTTTAGACTCAGTGATGCAGGCGTTTGCGCACTTCGATAATGATGGTAGCGTGGCGGTGGTAGATACATCAAGCATTTCATCTACAAGCAGCACAAGTGGTGCCACCTTAGCCAGTAAGGTCGTGTCGAAAATTGATATGGGCGGCTTGCTGGCGAGTGTGTATGTGGCGGCTGATTTAACCGAAGCAATGTCGCGTCGGACGAGTTTGATGGCGCACGAATCAATTATTACACCAGAAGGTGTTTGGCTGGGTTGCAACTGGTTGCGAGTGGCAAAAGATACCAATGAGCAGCTTGGTGTACTACAGCGTCAGGAAGAATTAGAGCAACTAGTTAGCACTATTGCATCGCAAGAGCAGCAGGTGGAAGAGTTGTCACAGCAGCTGCAGGCACGGCGCCAGCAGCTCAAGCAGTGGGAGCAAGAGCGCGAGCAACTGCGGAAACAAGTGTCTGACATTGAGCGCGAGTATAGTGGTATCCGTTCATCATTAAGTGCCAAAGAAGCGCAAATTGAGCAGATCTTGGTGCGAAAAGCGCGAACGGAAAGCGAGATCAAGGAAATCCAGCAACAGATTCGCAGTGAGCAGGAATCTCTTAGCCAATCTCGCATAGCTATGTCAGCGGCGATTGATGCCATGGAGCGAGATACCTTACAAAAAGAAACCCTGTTAGAAGAGCGCGACAAAAATCGTGCTGTTTTAGATCAAGTTCGCCAGCGGGCGCGGCATGATAAAGATCGCGCTCACGAGCTAGCTATGCGACATCAATCTATCAAAACGCAATTAGACTCGATGCAAGGTGGTGTAGAGCGTTTAAGGGTTGCGAAAGAACGTTTTGGCGAGCGACAAACCACGATTACTGAGGCATTGTCAGCAACGAGTGCGCCCTTGGATGAGATGGTGCAAGAGTTAGATGTTCAACTTGAACAACGCGTTCGTGTGGAAGAAGAATTGACCGAAGCGCGTTGTAAAGTACAGGAGATTGAACATAGCCTGCGTGAAACTGAGCATCAACGCACAGCGATAGATCAGACATTACAAGCACTACGTGGCAATTTAGAAGGTGAACGGCTTGCCACGCAGGAGATTCAAGTGCGGCGTAAAACCCTGCAGGAGCAGTTGGCCGAAAGTGAATACGACCTAGAGACGGTTCTAAATGAACTCCCAGAAGAGGCCTCAGAAACCAAATGGGAAGAGCAGCTGACGAGCATAGGGAATCGTATTCAACGACTTGGTGCGATCAATTTGGCAGCAATTGACGAGTATAAAGCTGCTGAAGAACGGAAAACCTACTTGGATACACAAAATGACGATTTAGAAGGTGCGCTTGAAACTTTGGAGGGCGCGATTCTAAAGATTGATCGTGAAACTCGAATCAGATTTAAAGAGACGTTTGACTATATTAACAGTCAGTTGCAGGCGCTATTTCCCAAATTGTTTGGTGGTGGTAATGCTTATCTTGAATTGACCGGAGAAGATTTATTGGATACCGGAGTGACTATTATGGCTCGTCCTCCCGGCAAGCGTAATAGCACTATCCATTTATTATCTGGCGGTGAAAAAGCGCTCACTGCAATTGCGCTGGTATTTTCCATTTTTTCACTCAACCCGGCACCTTTTTGTATGTTAGACGAGGTGGATGCTCCGCTGGATGATGCTAATGTAGGGCGCTATGCGCGATTAGTTGCGGAAATGTCAGATAAAGTACAATTTATATTAATCACGCATAATAAAATTGCAATGGAAATGGCTAAACAGTTGCTCGGTGTCACTATGCATGAGCGCGGTGTTTCCCGATTAGTTGCGGTCGATGTGGAAGAAGCCGCGGAGCTAGCGGCGGTCTAACGATGTTTGCGCAGATTGACGGCGCTGAGCTTGTGTCGGTAAACCATTTTTGTTGTTGTTTTGGATTTGTACTGGGGTAAACGGCTTATTTTTGTTTGAGTTTTGCTCTAAAATGACAAAAAAACTGTTTTTACCCCGCGAAGTATTTGTAAGAAATTTACATTTCCTTGATTAGAATATATTTTGGGGTCAAACAATTTGCGAGACGTAGTAAAGTTGCAGCGGTTAATAACGCGTTTGTCGCTACTATCGATGTTGACATGATAATAATGATAGGTGGTTAGGTAGGTAGACAAAAATAGGTAAAAAATAGGTAAGTAGGTAAAACAGCTAAGTAGATATGGGCAAATGCATTCCGCTGGGGGGGGATTAATAAGGCTGCTACACGATTAGCTTAGTTACCACATCATACTAAGACTAATTACTAGTAAAAGTCCTTATAATGTCTTAGCGAGCGGCTAATAGTGGAAATAATATGTAGTGGCAATAATAGTAAAAATAACTAGTGGAAATGACAGATTGAGATTTAGTAGCTAAGGTAGCAAAAGCTATTTCGATTTTAATATGCACGTAAGGTATGGGGGGATTTACGCGACCACGGCCAGCATTAAAAGTCGGTTAGTGGTATCCAGTTAAATGTAACTAGCAGGTGAATGGAGGCGAAGAGCAATATGGAAATCGGTATGCGAGAATGGTTGATCGTCATTGGGGCGTTACTGTTGCTAGCGGTACTGATCGATGGATTTAGACGTATGCGCAAGTCTCGTTCAGATACGCTACGCATGTCAAAGGGAATGCTTGGCGGCGGCTTTGATAAGGTTGCTGATGCGACGACTGTTGAGTTACCCCACGGTGGTGCGCGGGTTGTTGGTATTAGGAATCCAGACACAGGCGCCATTCAGCCGGTCGAAGCTGATCCGCTGTTGGATGAACCCGATCTAGATAATCTGTCTTATAACAGCGCGGTAGATTTATTGGAAGATGAAGAAATTTATGCTCGTCGCGAGGATTTCGACCCTGAGTTTATGGTTGAAGATTCTTTAGCTGGTAATTCAAGTGCCACCCAAGAAGATGCGGCGGCGGCCCTAATTGCGGCGGCAGAAGATGCTAGTGTAAAAGGCGCTAAGACTAGCTCGGCAGACCGAGGTAGTCAGGGTAGTAGTAGCGGGAAAAGTTTTAAACAAAGCTTCAATTTAACGCGTGATAAAAATAACAATGCCAAGCCTGCTGCCAATAATACGGTTGCTGAACAAATTTGTGCAGCGGCTGCAGCCCCGCAGATCAAAATATCCAACGAATTCGATGAGGTAATAGTGATTAGTGTTGTCGCTAAACAACCCGGTGGTTTTAAAGGCGAACAGTTATTTAATTTGCTGACTGCTTGTGGTATGCATATTGGCGATATGGATATTTTTCATCGCTATGAATATGACTCCGGTGATGGTCCGATACAGTTTAGTGTTGCCAATATGGTTAAACCGGGTAACTTCCCCGCTATTGGTACGGCAACATTTTCTACGCCTGGCGTGACTTTTTTCCTTGGTTTACCTGGGCCAGATGATCCGATGAAGGCGTTTGATTACATGTTTGAGACGGCTCGTTGTGTGGCTAAAAATCTTAATGGCGAACTGAAGGATGAATTGCGCAGCGTGATGACTTCGCAAACTATTGAACACAGTCGTCAGCGCGTGCGAGACTTTGAACGCATGCAGCTATCGGTAAGAAACGTATAGTTTACTGAGAATAACTTGCTCATTGGTGGTGTGAGCTATCGAGTGGTACTTATTTCTTTGTCATGATAAATAGATTATGTTGATATATTGGGGTTAATCAGTGCCGGCCCTGTGCTAGGGCTGGCCTAATGTATTGGCGCCAGTCTTATCCTCCCTGGTTCAATTAGTTAGTAGGTCAATTAGTGGTAGTTTAATTAGTTGGCAGTTCAATCAGTCGTTTCATCAGTTAATCGCCTTTTTTGTGTTATCCTTTCACTTTATTGACTTCCTCAAAAGATAATTCATCAAGTAAATGTATGGTAACAAAAGCATTACGAGCAGAGCTGAAGCAGCTCCATGATGAGCTTAATCAATACAATTATCAGTATTACGTACTAGATGATCCCACTGTGCCTGATGTTGAATATGATCGGTTAATGGCTCGTTTAGTGGAAATTGAACAACTTCATCCCGAGTTAATTAGCGCCGATTCTCCCAGTCAGCGAGTTGGTGCCAAGCCGCTCGACAGCTTTTCTCAGGTTGAACATGAAGTGCCAATGTTGTCGCTTGACAATGTATTTGACGAAGCAGGTTTGTTTGACTTTAACCGTAAAGTACAAGAAAAGCTGGATATTAGCGGAGATATTGACTACGTTTGCGAACCCAAATTGGATGGCATTGCGGTAAGTTTACTTTATCGGAATGGCTTGTTGGTGCGAGGCGCCACTCGAGGGGATGGCCGTATTGGTGAAGACATTACCCAAAATGTGCGAACGATTCGATCGATTCCACTGTCTTTGATTGGGCGGGGCTATCCGAAAGTTCTGGAAGTGCGCGGCGAGATTTATATACCTAAACAAGGCTTTGAGCAGTTAAATAAAACTATGCTGGCGGAGGGCGGTAAACCTTTTGCTAACCCTCGCAATGCCGCGGCTGGCAGTTTGCGGCAGCTGGATTCGACGATAACGGCACAGCGCCCTCTCGAGATGTGTAGCTAT
>JANQMK010000214.1 GCA_028280085.1 Pseudomonadales bacterium | reverse complement strand
ATATATAAGCGAAAGATATGGAACAGTAGCCAAAAGCAAACAATCGGGACGACTATGTGCATAAATGCAACAAATAAATCAATATGCCCCCCGCTAATGACGCTAAGAATAAAGCCTTGAATCAAATTGGTAACAACGGGGTATACTGATAATCCCCCAAGCGCGGGATCAAAAGCTGGAGCAATTGGCAGTAAATTACCTGTCCCGACAGCATGAGCAAAGGGTAAATAGATTACAACCTCTTCGAACTGAGTAATGGAAGCAGAAGTGATGCCATATAAGTGTGGCCATAACGACTGGCTTAATATATATAAGTCACTAAAGCCAAAAATACCTATCAAGAATAAATTGACGCCAAAAATAGCGGGCCAACTGAGAGGTTCCTTTAAGCCGGTATTCGTTATGATCATCGCAAAGGAACCCCGTTAGCTCTCGGTGCCAAGTTGTATCCTGTCAGTGCAAAATCATTATAGGGGTGTCGACAATTTTTGTCCAACCGAGTATATCCTCCTATAACTTTAAACATAAACTGTAACCATAAACCGTCAGCCATTTATGTTGCTCACAACGACTATTGATCAACAATTATTATTAGCCGACAACTATTGGTTATTGGTTTGCACGCAATATAAAAAAACATCATCTCATCAGTCTAACTTTTTGACATGCGTAATGGTAGTCTCTCTCCGCTACTCAGAACATCAGACTGGGCAATTAGAAACCAACCCAACATGATTCGAATAAAACGCATTAATCTTCACAACGACGTCCATACTTCAATACCCTTACTTAAAATCAGCAATATTATAAATATTCCAAACATTCGTCTGATAAATAGGGTCGAAATTGCTAAGCCGTTGAGAATCCTCTTTTTTTATTAACAAGTGGGTTACAGAATAATTTTGAGACAGTTGATAATAATCAGTCGCCGTCATATCTTCTGCCTTTTGATAAACATCCAAACGTTTAAAATATTCAGCAAAATAACTTTCGTTGAAAGGCATACTATTATCTACAAAGCTTGCTCGGCCACCATAAGATCTGGTCAAAAAGCTATAATAAAGGTCATTAACAAAGAAAACTGATTCTCTTGGCGTGTATTTATTTATCCAGGTGATGACTTCCCTCGGTTCTTCCAGTCCATAAAACTTCCAATCAAGGGGGCTTTTTAATGTTTGCTGCCAGACCAGCACGGCCAGCAATATTACGCCAAGAAATACTACTTTTTTTGTACGTGAAATGAGAGCTAATAAATGCTCAAACAGCTCGCCTGCTTTCATGATACTGCTAGAGAGAATACGGCTAATATTGCTGCGCTGAATATCTGCTAGATGGTTATATATTTTCTTACAGTAGTCAGCTATCACATTTAAAACATTTAGATGAATACAAAAGACTAATATTTCAATCCACCACAAAAACGATGCGAAATAAGTAAACCGACATGGTCCTAATGCAGCAATACTTTTTATTGGAATTATCTCAACGCCCACATACTGTATAAAAACCGGAACAGTGTAGTAAAGTAGACAAAGTATTGAAAGAAGCTGCAGTTTTCTAGCCTTCAAAAAGAATGAAATAAGTACGGGCATAATAAACAGCAAGAGCCAACCAAAAAATTCAAAGCCGACTGCATGGGACATCTGATAATGGTGAGGATGACGTTCAAAAACGTAGTATTGAATAAACTGTTCGGCACTTAATGGCGCAGGATTTTCGTACCGACCTAAAATAACGGCCAGAGGAATTACAACAAAAATACTGTCAACAAGAAATTTTTGCAGCAGATACTTTTTATTATGGTCGGCAAACACTACCAGGGAAAACAGTTGGCTAAGACAGAAAATCATAGCGCCTACAGTAGGATGTATTAATACTGCGCCGGATAACAAAAGATATGAAACATTTTTTGTATACCTGTTTTCCGACAATGATGTAACAAGATAACCTAAACCAAAAAATACAGAAAAGCCGTAAGCAGTAACCCTAATAATTGAAAAAACTGATGGCCAACCAGCAGGCTCGCCTTGGTACTCAATAACGCCCAAAGCCACCATAAAAAATACTACCAACTTTAGTATGGAGTATTGCGTGCTTTTCTGTACATTCGGTTGAAGCGCCATGACTATTTTTAGTATGCACAAAAACAATAGTGGCTTTAACAAAAGAAGAAAAAGGACTTTGTAAAGATAGATAGCTTGATACCAATCTATGCCAAATAACGTAGGCAATAAAAGTGCATGTTGAAATGTATCTTTTGGGGTATTGACTGACGCCACAGTATAAAAATCATTGGCTAAAAACTGTGAGTCCATAAGGTGTAGCATAGGTGGAATATCAGCCATGGTTGTCCACTCAAATGCCATGTGTTTGCCCCAAATAATAAACTGGAAACAACTGATAATGAACAAAACTAGGCTATAGAACGTAAGCGAGAAATGTAACGTCCTCGCCTGGTAAACGTCTCTTATTAAGTTTCCATATCTGCCAATAACTGACACCGCAAAGAAGCCAAGAAGCAGTGCTAGCTCAAGCTTTACAAGAACCGAACGCCGCAATCCAAACCACTGATAAAAAATAAAATCATCACTTCTACCTAACCCTATTAATGGGGCAAGGAAAGTAATTGCGGTAACAACAAAAATTAGAGCCAGTAGCGCCAAGCTATAATTATGTGTTCTTTGAGCACTCAATATCATATTGATAGATATCCTGTTATTTTATAAAGCAGCCATCTCGGAAAGGCTGGCATCGATTTCGGTTTTATCTACATCAAGCCCGGCGAAGATATTGGTTTCATTCCAGCCTATTAACTCAATTCTCTTTTGATGTATATATTTATAAGTATCAAGCGATAGATCTTCTGCCAAAAAAGGAGCAATTAAAAAACACTGCGCATTTACATTAAGCCGATCGAAAACGCTAATCAATTCGTCTTTATCACTATTACTCAGCACAGCAACATCATAATTAACATCATGGGTCGTATCTAATATGTATAAATTTTTTGTCGCCGACAAAAAATCAGGCATATCTTCACCTTTCAAGTCCAAATAAATATTGTAGTCACCATCAATACAACGACTGATTAAAACAATGAATGTACTAAGGCAGCTGAGGTTATTGACAAATATGTTCATACTAGATCTTGGTTTTATCGTTCCAAGAATCTTCTTTGCATTCATCATCGGTAAAACAAATGGACTGGTTTCTACTGAGCAATGATGAGAGAAACTATGGAGTTCAGGCACTTCAAAAAAAGTACATTCAGACTTATGTTGCTCTTGCAAGTATAAGCCTGCTACAGGCTGAGACGAATAATCAATCCCTGTAAAATACACTTTGCGCATCGGTTCTGAACTTGCGCTCATACCGTCCATAGCGAATTTAAGTTGTTGTACCTTAGATTCTATTTCTGGTAAGGAACTAGTGTTCAACTGAAAATAGTCATGCAATTGTTTTATCATAGTGTGCTTCTTGACTTTCCGATTCAATAGATTTCTGTTGGATGTTACTTTGCAGCGCTTCTGCTGTACCCTCTATCCCATTTTCATAACACTTACCAATAATTTCTTGAGCTTTTAACCCATCCAATAAAGTTACCACTGGCTCACACTTTTTAATAATAGCGTTGCTAAAGTCTTCAATTAATGCCTTTCTCAACTTAACCAGAGGAAAATCAACAACTTGATACCAGCAATGACTGGGCAAACCGTTAACGGCATTGACGGAATAAAATAAAGCGTCATAAACATCTAGCTGACCTTCAGTGCCTATTATTGTCAACTGCTTCTCATCTAGCCCTTTTGATAAATAGGTACATTTAATTACACCAATGGCCCCATTTGACAGTTTAAAAGAAACATTGGCAGCAGATTCAACTTCTAAGCCACTTTCGAAAGACCGGACGCAAGATACCTCTTCAACTTCAAGGCCTGTCACGTACCGAATAATATCCAAGTGATGGCACAACTGCATGATAATGATGCCCCCACCTGCTTTTTCTTTGCTTTTCCTCCAGTCAGAATGCGTTCTACCAACGTTGCCAGCTTGCCAGTAGCTCTCTGGTTTATTCACTTTCAGTGAGAACTCAACCCCTCTTACCTCACCAATAGCCTTGTCAGCTACCAATTGTGCAAAAAATTGAATTTGTGGATCATATCTAAATAGAAATGCAACCGTAGATTTAAGATCTGTTCCCTGAATCGTGTTATAAAAAATTTCTGCTTGTGCAATATTATTTGCTAAAGGCTTCTCTATAATACAATGCTTTCCTTGCTCGCATGCTCTTTTCGCGATAGGAATATGAAGATGATGAGGCGTGCTAATATATACGGCATCTACCCCCGTATCATTAATCGCATCATTGTAATCTACGGAATAGGCACAATTAAATTGACTGGCAATATCTTTTGCGAGGAGAATATCTGAATCAACGACGTAAGTCAGTTTAGCGTTAGCACTCGACATAATTGATTTAGCATTGGTCAACCCAATTTCACCACAACCAATTAATGCATAGCTAATTACTTGCCCATTTTCAGCTAAAGCTCCAGCTGGGGTATTATTAAACTGATTATAACCAACCAACACTGGTGATGCCTTTTCCACGCCTCTTATATCGGGCAAGAGATTGCTCAGAATAAACTGTTTTTTTGCATTTTTTCCGCTACTATTATCAACCGAACACCAATCTATACATGATCCAATTTGGCTGTATCGCCCCTTGGATAAATCAAAATAAAATTTACCGACATGTTGTGGTGCAACAGTTTGAGATACGAGTAAATCCGATCGCACAACGCCGTTTTCTATCAATTTATAAAACGACTTCACTAAGTTAAATCTTTCTGTATAAGACAGTAATCCCATTCGGGCATGTGCACCCTCAATAGTAATACTCTTAGCCAAGAGCTCTCTGATAGAAAAACTTTCGCAAATCCCCCTACTACTACCAAGCAAAACAATTCTAGCATCATTACTGGCAACAGCCGACGCTAACTCAATAGTGCTTGGATCAGGCGTAACGTCAAAAATCACATCAGCGCTTAGGTCGTTAATTGCCTCGCGGTCGGATAACGTTAAACAATTATCCGCGCCACTAGCATACGAGATAGCGTGTTTAGAGCTGGATCTGGTAATAACAGTACAGGCTTTTGGCCCCATGCCTTTGATAACCAACAGCAACAGCTGGCCAATGATGCCTTGACCAATAATAACGACATGCTTGGTGTTATCAATGGTTGCTTTTTCTAAACCTCTTAACACTATTATGGCAAAGGTAACTAACGCTGCATCTACAGAACCCACCCCATCGGGGATTGGGTAAACATCGCTAGCTGCAACTTTTGATACCAATGCATGAGGAATACTTCCGCAAACTCTTTGATTGATCTTGAGCCCAGTGTTTGCTCCAGCCTGCAAAACAATGCCTGTACCAGAATAACCTGGCACAAAAGGATAGGAAACTCTAGCGTTAGGTAGCCGATTTAACTGCGCCCGTTCAGTACCAGGACTGATGATGGTCTTATCCGCTCGAATAACGACTTGATCTTTATCGGGGCTCCCAACCCAGTTCTCCCTCAGGCAGGTTTCCCCGTTTGCTTGAAAAACAACGTCTTTCGATTTATAGACAAAAACACTCGCTCTTTTTAACGATTCTACTGCTGATCTAATCTTGGCATTCAAATCTTCTTGGGCCTGAGGATACAATGAAAGGGGTATCTTACATCCATCTAAAAGCGTTTTCTTTGATACAAATTTATATAGTTTCCTTAACTTACTCATTTACTCGCCTTGATTAGAACAAAACACACAGGAGAATTTACTCAAATCTAAACTGCCTATAATCAATATCTCACTACATCCAAAGCTCAGGTTTTTTTGTACAAACAGCATCAATCTCAATACCACTTTGGTGAAGCAGTTGTTGTAAATCGGTTATTTCCTTCGCTTGAGATCGACCTAATAACTCAGGGGACACCAAACACAATTTCAACTCTGCTTCGTGTAATCTGTCAGCATCTTTTCGACTAAGAGGAAATCTCGTAAAGCAGTCCACCCATACCCAATCGACCAAGTGGGCAATAGACAAAGCCGTTTCTATTGATTCATATTCCGATACTCGCACGGCACAGCGCCGTTCCCCCTGCTGCGCCGTGCGAACGATAAAAGGGAAAGACTGATCCAGGAAAAAAAAGTTTTCAATCTTCTTCGACCGCATTATTTCTAGCAGCCGCTCTTCAAGTCCTTCCTCTTTAACATTGAGTATCAGCATTTGGTGTTGAAAATACTCTATCCACTCTACAAATAACTCACCGGCAACAAATGGATCATGATGAATAATCAGGTCAGAGCCAATACTGCGAACATCCACCTCGACGCCAAATGAAATATCCGTCGCTTTAAGTTGATCAATGGTATTTCTACGATGTCTTACTATATGCATATTTTTCCATCACGGATGCACTATTTATTGACAGCGATATCTTGTTGGCAACGATATCAGTTAAATCATGACGATTAGCTAGGGCGCCCGTTAATCAGACGCTGTTATTCTTATATTTTCGATAATAGAAATGTGCGAAAACCATAGCGAGACCAATTAGGCCACCGGCCATGGTCCATGACATAACGATTACTCTTCGCTTAGGGCCCGCTCGCTCCTCTGGAATCACTGCCGGGTCGATAACTTTGAAGTAGTATTCGTCCTGCACCTCAGCCATCATTAAAGCCTTGGTCTGTTCTTCTATGAGTCTATAAAAAACAGCTTGAATTTCAGTTAGACTTGTTTTGTTCAACTGCTGCTTCAAATATTCTATATTGCGCTGAGATTCAGCCATATCGCGCCGTTTCATCTCGCTATTAACTTCTAAAACAATATTGTTAACCCACTCCCGTGCGATAGTCGGTGAATAATACTTAATACCAATAGTAATAAGCCCTGTTACTTTATCTTGACTTACCGACAAGCGTCCTATCAGAGCATTATATGCGGCTAAATCTGAAGGCTCAGCTGATCCTTCATCGGATTCTCCTTGCCATCGACGTTGCGAATGGTCGTAAATATCATCGTCATAAATTAACGCTTGGCTTTCTGTATCCCAATCAACAGCAGCGATCAGTGGCGCCTTTAAACTGTACTTTTGGATAAACTTTCTAATAAATTCTCTGGATTTAAGCACAGCGATAGCAACCGCAGCCTTATTAGGCGCACTACTGGATATATTAAAACCGGCCATCCCAGCAAGGCCGCCGATTTGCGCAGCTAAACCAGCTAACCCCCCACCTTTACCGTCAGCACTTGGAAATACTAAAATTTCACTTCTGTACTGGTCGGGAATAGAGTAGGCGTGAATAAGAGAACCGATGGCGAATAGTGCTGTCACTGCGATGATTAGCAGTCGCCCACGCCACACAATATTCCACAGTTCAACGATATCAATCTCATCGAGATTACCGACGTTTAGTAAACCATCATCACGCTGTGTTTTTTCTGGAGAATGAGCTGGCTGGTTCGATTCGATCATTTGTTCTGCCATCAGCTTATCATATCCTTAGTATTTATCATGTCTCCACTATCAACCATAGGGGCTACTGTTAAACAGCATCCATCAAGCTACCAACTTATCTTTGTCACTATTTGCTTCGGTAGCAGCCCATGGCATCGGTAGACCAACTTGGAACTAGCGACATTGAGGCCAAATTCAGGATGAAATGTTGACTTTTCCAGCTCCAAACAGCCGTCACCAGTTGACTCTACTACAATTATGTTACCAGCAACAGACAAGGTTGCTTTACTACCTTGTATTCCGATGACCTCCACTACAGGGTGCAGTTGCATAATGACTTCAATATGATGCTTCAACTCGCCCTGGATATTGTCTTTAATCACTATGGAACGGTTCGAGAATGACCACTCTCTATGGTGCACAGGTTTACCCGGCAAGCGCTGGTAGCCATCGTGACAGGCACTAATTTTTAGTCGATCATTGTTCTCGAGGTGCTCTCGCTGATGAATCCTCGCGCGACGAGCTACACGAAATCCCCCCCATACTTCACTGGAATTCTCGCCGTCTATTGTCACCGTAGAGTGTGCAGAACTACCTCTTTGTCGCTGACGCTCCACACCAGTGCCATACATGGAACAGCCCGAATTGACGATCACCCTATGACCAAACAATGAGAGTTCAAAACTCAGCGTATCAGCGTGACCATGCCCTGGTAGAAAATCTGGACCGAGATTAGCCCGATCAATAATAGCAACAGCGTCATCTATTTCTACTCTTGAATAGCCACTATCAGGGAGATCCTGAAAACGGGAATGGCTCAATACCTCACTAACACCCAACCGCTTCGCATAGTTTGTTAATTCCGTTATGTTGGGTGCCACACCTATAGCCGCATCGTTAAAAAAACTAATCTCACCATCTGGATGAGACATCAGCGACAACCAACGGTTCATCGCCGGAATGACTGATTCAACATGAGGACAAAAGCTACGCTGATATGTTCGATGAACATTGATTAAATCAAGCAGATCTTCTAAAAAAATAGCATGATACATGGTAGAAAGTTCATAATTGCCTCCATCTGGCAATACTTGTTCAGGCAGCTCGCGTTCAACAACATTTCTGCCCAGACGATACCATTTATCAGCTTCTTCACCTTGAAAATACAATCCGGCAAAAATAAGCGCTTTAGCATTCGCAAACAAGTGGTTGCCTAAAAGATGAGTTTCCAAGCTTTTAGACAAAGCACGAACCTGAACGGCTAATGAGAGACGCCACACCTCATCTAATTCGTTACCAGCTAATGCCCACTTAATCCAATTGACAATCCGCAATGATAAAGGATAAGGCTCCCAACCATTGCCTTGAACCGGACGATTGTCTTCAATCCATCGCTGAATAATGTAACGATGCCAATCAACTCTACTATCAGCATCATCGGCGATCAAATCATCGAAATAATGAAGATTGTAAAGCCATAGTTTAGACCAGGTGTGATGGTTCCAGTCTGCTTGTTGCTTAATTTCATGTGTTTCATTAAGAAAGCAAAATACTTGCTTGCCAAACATACGCTGACGTCGCTTACAAGGTAAAACCCAATTACCGCTTGCTTGCCTATCTTCGCAAGGCAGCGAAAAATCAACGTTAATATATCTAAAGCGATGTTGAACACGAGAAACAACTTGGCTGATACGTAAATATTTTAGTGTATGCCAATATCTTGTTCCCTTCTGCAGCACGGCGCCCATCACAGCTGTTTACTAACCCTGTATTTGCAAAGCCTGATATACATTAGCCTCGGCGCAACGCCTCAGCGACTTCGATCGATGTTAATGAACTCTCCATCAGATCTTCATAGCAAATAGGCGATAAGCCTTCTTTGCTAATCCCATCAAGAAAAGCTCTAGCACATGCTCGTTGTCCCTTATCCTGTTTCAACTGTCTTTTGCTGCCAAAATTTGTCCAGCCGTAACCCTTCAACACTCGGAAATTATCCATTTGTAAAACAGCGTCGCCACAAAACACTTCAATCCGCTCTTTCGGAAAGACTCTGCCGCCATTAGCTAAATAATGAATTGTACCGAAAGAGCCGTCTGCAAAACTCAGCGTGATAGTCGCTTTATCTTCTCGAACATAAACACCCGCTGCCGAACCCATCATGACAGACTGATGGGCTACAATCGGTGCGCCAATTAAAAAACGCATCAAGTCGATAAAATGACAACCTTCACCGATAATTCTACCGCCGCCGATATTTATATCTTGAGTCCAGTGCTCTCTAGGTATGCTCCCAGCATTGACTGTCATCACTATCGATTTTGGTTCACGTTTGGCACTTAACAATGCCTTCATTTTCACTATGAGCGGTGCAAAACGCCGATTAAACCCAACCATTAGCTGCAAAGGGTCGCGCCTTTCTTTATTGACATATTTATATACTGCATCAATCTCATTCAACTGTTCCAAGGTTAAAGCTAACGGTTTTTCCACAAAGACATGCTTACCCGATTCAAGAGCGGCACACACTTGTTCGGCATGTTCGTTGTGGCGTGTGGCAATAACAACGATATTGATGCTTTCATCCTGCCACACTGCATTCAAATCAGTAGCCGTAATAGCAAAACCAGATTTTTTCCCATGATGAACACCGCTAATGCCACTTTTGGTAACTAGTGTTTGTAATCTAGCCCCTGCCAGCTTAAACGCAGGTATTAAAATTCTTGACGCATAGTTTCCGGCACCAATGAAACCAACCACTGGACTGCCAGTTCCAACATGTGAACTGGCGGCAGAACTTGTCGATTGCAACTTGACTATTGGGCTAGATAGAATATCTCCCTCAACCTTGGGATACTCGATGAGAATACCTAGAGTCGATGATTGTCCCAATACCTCATAGGCTTCATCCGCACGATCTATACTAAAGCGATGTGAAATCAGCGGCTTTACATCAAGCACGCCATTGGCCATCATATCCAGTACCGCCTCAAAGTTACGCTGCTCAGTCCAGCGCACAAAGCCAACTGGATAATCTTGGCCTTGTTCTTCATAGGCCGGATCATAACGTCCAGGACCATAAGAGGCAGAAACCTGAAAAGTAATCTCTTTTTTGTAGAAATCATCCCGGCGTAGATCCAAGCCAACCACGCCAATAAGGACAACACGGCCACGCTGGCGACATATTTGTGCAGCTTGGTGCATAACCTCGTCACTTTGGGTGGAGGCCGCAATAATCACTGCGTCCACTCCTCTCGATCGAGAAAACGCCTCGGCAGCAGCCAGAGGGTCTTCACCTCGAGATAGATCAACAACGTCAGCCCCATACTCTTTCGCCTGCTCACAACGCGACGTGTCAAAATCAATGCCCAAAACTCGGCAGCCATTAGCACGTAACATCTGAACAGTGAGCAAACCAATTAGACCTAAACCGAACACCGCTACAGCCTCTCCTAACGTCGGCTGTGTCAGCCTAATACCTTGCAAACCAATCGCTGCCAGCACAGTAAAAGCAGCAGATTCATCGTCTACCTCATCAGGTATTTTTACACATAAATTCTTTGGTACACGAACGACTTCAGCATGATAGCCATTAGAGACTACTCGATCGCCTTTTTTTATATCGGCTACACCGCTCTCAAGGACGATGCCGGCATTACAATATCCCAAAGGTAACGGCTGATCTAATTTAGAACGAATGGCATCAATCGTCGGCAGCAGACCATCAGTTCTCACTTTATCGATAGCCATTTTAACTTTATCGGGTTGCTGTCGTGCTTTGCTCAGATAGTTAGCTTTGCCAAAGTCAACTAACATTCGCTCCGTACCAGCAGAAACCAAGGAATTTCGCGTGGCGATAACGATGCTTCCCTTGTCTACTTTAGGACAAGGTACATCTACCAGCTGGGTTTCACCGTTCGATATATTCTGGAGGATTTGCTTCAACGTTCACCTCTTGCTTACAAATAATTTCTTCCTTTTCTGCGCGATTGGGGTAATTAATTAGCACCGCTCTATATTTTCCTTTAAACACGAAAAGGCTGCCAGCAGCAACACCTATTGTGCCGAAACTGTCAATAACCTCACTAATATCCGAGAGAGAGCCCGCTCCGCCTAATACTGTAACCGGAATTGAAACGGCGCTTTGAACCCGCTCAATAAGTTTATAATCATAGCCAGACATAGTTCCGTCACGGTCAATGGCGTTAACGACAATCTCCCCAGCACCAAGCGCTTCTACTCTTTTGGCAGTTTCTGCAACAAACTGTCCTGAACTCTGTGTACCATTATGTGTAAATAACTCGTATTTACTACCAAAGCGCCGTTTCTTTGCATCTAGAACTACCACAACACTTTGGCTACCCACCACCTCTGCCGCTCTGGTCACTAAATCAGGGTCAGTTAACGCGGCAGAGCTTATAGCGACTTTCTCAACGCCTAGGCTAATAATCTTTTTAAAGTGATCAACAGATTTAACGCCACCACCATAGCACAATGGCATTCGGCATTCGGCGGCAAGATTTTTAATGCGCTGATAATTTGGTTCTAACCCTAATCTCGTTGCGTCAATGTCTAAAACGATAAGTTCATCAACTTCTTTTTCATTAAATATTCGCACGGCATTAATTGGATCACCCACGTATTTAGGCTGATCAAATTTAACCGTCTTTACTAAGCCATTATCTTTAATAAGCAAACAAGGTATTAGTCTTGATCTCAACATTGTTATATATCTGAAAAGTTCTTAAGCAACTGTATGCCCCAATTATGGCTTTTTTCTGGATGAAACTGCACGCCATAGACATTTTCTTGTCTAGCACTAGAGGTAAACATACCATGGTAGTCTGTTTGTGACATAATTTGATTATCTTGTTTATGCGCAAAATAATAAGAGTGTAAAAAATAAAACCTAGCGTCTCTTTCAAGATGTTGAAACAGTGTATTACTCTCTATTGGCATAACATCGTTCCAACCCATATGGGGAAGCTGCATCTTATCATCACCCCCTGATTCGCTAAATTTTTTCACCTCAGCATCAATCCAGCAAAGGCCATCCATGTCACCCTCCTGGCTTTTTTTAGCCATAATTTGCATACCAACACAAATACCGAGAATTGGTACTTTTCTGTCAATAACAAGTTCATCAAGCAACGCTCTCATACCAGATTCATTGAGTCGAGCCATGGCCCAATCAAATGATCCAACCCCCGGCAAAATTAACTTAGTTGCTGAGCTCAAATGATCTTTATCCGATACAACTTCTACGGGAATATTTAGCCGCTTATAAATGTTAACAAAAGCCAGGATATTGCCAAGGCCATAATCAACGACTGATATCACCGTTTTCCTCCAATTTCAAGGCCTAGCATTTTCATGACTTTAGAGCCCAATGAATAAAGCGATTCTTGTGATTTATAATCCTTGTAGCTCTTGTTCGGCGCATTCAAATAAGCATTTAGTTCATCGACAGATATGCCCAGTTTTGTAGCAACATACTCAAAATCATGCTCGATGGTTGCCTCATCGTATGGTAACTGTTTTAGTTTCTCTAATGCTTCCTCTCGCGTCATCTGCCCGGTGACTATTAAACTTGAATACTGCACCTTTCTAGTATCAAAGCCAAATTTTTTCGGCAGCCAGTAAGACTCATAAAATTTTGTAAATCTAGACTCAAAATGCTTCTGCGGATAGGGTTGCCAACCAAATTTATCTATTAAGAGGTTAATGGCATCTTGCTTAATGTAAGGCACGTAATTTAAGGGGCGAACCGTTTTTATGCCTTTAAAATAAGGCATAAAAACTTTGTGGCGAAGTATGCTGCACAGCGGGTAATTCTTTAGCGGTCGCGTACCAAACTTCCGATGAATATCTCGCACCTGCACTGAATCCGATTGATAGTACATCCATTCGATTGGATTACGTATACACTCTGTTGACAAATTTGCCCCTGTTAA
>JANQMK010000203.1 GCA_028280085.1 Pseudomonadales bacterium | reverse complement strand
GTAACAGGTGTTATTAACTGGGTACCGTCAGCTTCACAACAAGGTTTGCATCCGGTATCTGTATTGGTGGGTTATTGGGCGCTTGCACCACAACATTCAAGGTAAATTCTTGAAAAGCAAACAACCCTCTACCATCACCCACCAATACAGATACCGGATGCAAACCTTGTTGTGAAGCTGACGGTACCCAGTTAATAACACCTGTTACTGGGTCAATCGTCATTGCATCAGGTGCAGTATTTAAACTGAATTGCAAAGCATCATTATCAGGGTCAGTCGCATTAACATCATAGATGTAACTTTGCCCCACAGTAACAGACCCTCCGGGTGGTAAACTCGTAATTGACGGTGGATTGTTAGCGCTCTCCACTACTGTAACAACAACAGATTGTTCGACGACTCCCCCTTGGCCATCATCAACTTGAACTCGGTATGACTGGGTTCCAAGCTGCGACAACGAAGGCGTCCAATTAATCAAGCCGGTTTCCGCATCGATTGTCATACCCGCTAAACTTAGACTAAGCGAATATACCAAATCATCATTGTCTGCATCGGTAGCGTCAACATCATAACTATAAGACTGGCCAACCAGTGCTTCGGTGGGAGCGGCGCTGATAATCTCCGGCGTATTGTTTGGTGCCGCCGGGTCGACAGAGACAGTTATTGAAATCTGCTGGCTATTGCCTGTGAGACTACGGGCTGACAGAAGAATATTATGCGAACCTGCGAGCCCTCGCTCAGGAACCCAGCTCACGAGACCAGAGGTCGGGTCAACACTGACCCCTTCCGGCGCCGAAAGAATATCGAAAAGAATGCTGTTGTGACCATCAGTATTTCTTACTTCAGGTGTGTATTGAAACAACTCTCGCTCTTTTGCCCTACGCACTGGGTTAAACAAATATGCAAAACCTGTATCATAAGCCACGGCTAAGGCATAGGCTTGGATATCCGTAAGTCCGCCATGATCCGTCAAAGTATATTTAACCGGCCAAGACGATGCGTCATTATTGTCTATTTGACATTCTTCCACCGCAACGGTCGGCTGAATGTGAGCGACCAGCTCTCCACCATAGCCCGCTGGTACAATGTCATCAAAGCTCAATGTAACCGATCGGTTGCTATCGAGCGACTGTACTGATTGGCTCCCCAACAAAATGCCACTACTTTTGGGGTCACCAGCGTAAACCTGGACATCAAATGGGGCATTATAATCTTCGGTACCTCGGTTGTAGACCTCAACACTGAGTGTCTGCTCAAAATTCCCCGTCGGCGCGCTCACTCTAAGATCCGGCAATCCACCGGAAAAAGTATTATTGCTTGGCGCAATCACGTTAAAGGTATTGTGAGATAACCATGACGGCGAAGGGTTTGGGGTAACCGTTAAATCGGCCGTTATAAAAGTAGTCGCAAGCATGCTTTGCGGGTAGTTAGATGGCACGACTTTAGGCAATTGTGCTTGGTAAACGGCAACACCTTGATCAACCACAATAACTTCTGGTGAATTGTCGTTATTGACGTTAGCAATCACCGGCATAGAATAATCTAAGGTATCGGCGTGAACCGTCAAATCCTTCACCCACGCTCCAGACTGACCATGATAAAAATGTAAACGCCGAGCATGCGGAGACACGATCTCTAATATACCGTCTTCGTTGAAGTCTATTGCGACAGCCGTCTCATTATCAGAATTTGGACTAGGTGGATTTTGCCATTGCTGCTCGCCAGTCGCTGCAGACAGTAGCAGACGTGAACCAGGGATATAAACGTCAGTTTCTCCATCCCCAGTGATATCACCAACCACAGGGTGGCCCATACCACCAGGTAATACAATCGGTCCCCATATAAAACTTCCATCATTATCTACCAATGACACCGTACGCTGAGGAGCACGCAACGATACTCGCCAAAACTTGTCGACCAATAGCAGTTCTGGTTCTTCATCACTATCTATATTCACCGGCGCCGTGAAAGAATGGTTAAGTTCGCGATCACCTGCATCAGGATAGTCAATAGTGTTAATCAAATTGCCTAGCGCATCACGAATTTGACCGCCAAACACAACTTCCTGAACACCGTCTAAATCTATATCAACCACCAGCGGCACGCCGTGCCGGGTAGGGTTGGTATGAGGAAACTGCCACAGTTGCTGACCATCCGCGTCGAATACAGAGACCCCAGCAATGATCTCAGGCTGGCCATCCTGATTTAAATCAGCCACATAAAGATCTTCATGATTCTGTCCAAAATTACGAACAGGCGCGTCACTTCGCCATAGTAACGATCGATCATCGGCGCGAATGGCGATTACGTGCAAATCATTTTCCACCAATAGGATTTCGGGCATGCCATCACTGTTGATATCCGCCACTGCCGGGGCATAAAATCGGCTGATGCCATAACGCGTTTCAGTCCACAGCAGCTCCTGAGTATCACCATCAAGTCCGTAGAAATTATTCGATCGCGTTGTCGCTAGAATCGTAGGCAGATCGTCGCTATCAATCACATTATCGCCATTGGTATCCCTGATGGCAGCCGCGCGAATATGTACCACGTCCGACCCAAATTCCCACAATAAGGACACAGGTGTTGGCATAGGTGAACTGCCCCCGGCTCGGCAAAGGTAATCAAAATTTCGGATGTGTTCCGGATAGGTGGTTACCGCATCAATGTCTTCACGGTCCCACTCTAAATTGGCAAACGTTGGCGTAAACTTACCAGGGCGTGACAACAATCCTGTGCCAACAGGAGATTCAAACGATATTGTCATGCCTTGAGGAGCAACGTCAAATTCTAAGGTAAAACTCTCACGCAAATTTTCATCTGTAAATCTAACAAATTTACCATAGCTTGCCCCGCTAGAGTTGAACGTTGCTCGATCATCAAAGGGTATTTCTGTGGTAAACTGAGGGGATACATTTGACTTGTCGATAAATACTTCAAAGGTAAGTGTATCTGTGTTGCCAAATTGGTCTTCTAGCAATAACGCAACCGATTCTATATGGCCAAATGTACCTATTGACTCCAACCAAGTTAGTTCTCCCGTCACTGTATTGATGGACATTCCCGCTGGCCCAGTCAGTAACGAAAATGACAAAACGGCATTTTGATCTAACACAACGGTGGGGGAAAATGTATAGACATCACCTATAACAGCCCTTTGTAACACTTCGACCTCTTCGAAGTGAGGCAATATGTAACTTACTCCAGCAATGTCTTCTATAGACAGAGTAAACGTTTGACGCGTCTCATTACCAGCTAAATCACTCACAACAAAAGTCATTTCATGCTGTCCCACATCGGTAAGCTCTGGAGTAATTTTAAATTCACCCGTGAATTCATCCAAGGTTCCATTGCTAATAGGTTTTAGCAACCGATAGTAATGGCTATCTCCCACATCTGGGTCATCAACCACAATTTGATGTGTATACTGCTGCCCCACCGCCACAGGAGATGTAGCAGGAATTGATGTAATCACCGGCGCAATATTCTTGTCGCTCACATCGATAATAAATGTCTGAGTATCAAAATGATTATCTGTATCGGTAACACGAACTGTGACAACAGGCGTAATTAATCCATTATTGTCAGAGTTGCATTCAGTTACGTCTCCGACAAGTTCTCCTAGCGATATCTGAGCCTGAATAACATTAAACAATGATAAATCGATATCAAAGGCTACCTCTATCATTTCACCAACGTCTAATGCATTGACTTGACTTTCTGCCAACAAAAGACCTCCGTCACCTCTAACTGACAAAACTGATAAATCTGACGGTATCAATCCTCGATTAAGTACCGATACAACAGTTTTCCCCAACGTTTTAGAAAATTCTATATCTTTAATTACAAGATCGATTTGCTCCCTAGAAGGCAAATTATTGATAATTTCATCAACTTTAACGTTGATAAATGCTTTGGAAAATGATTTTGCAAGATCACCACCACTACCTAAATAATGTAAATCCCAAGATGCTCCCCCTGACTGGAAAGCGGGAGGGTAATACTGGGTTATTCTTAGCGTATCCTGGAAACGAGCATTCTCACAAATCGAATAGAAACCGTTCTCTTCTACCTTATAACCTCTCTGCAGTCCGTCTAATCCAAACCCAAAGGTGTCGTTGTCACAAATTACCCCTTTAAACAAACCCGCACCACTTTCAAATCCAAAAACAGAATTCAGTACAATATCCCTATCGCGCAATCCAGCTATAATTGTATCAACAGTGATATCCGGGTTTTGAGATGTGCGTCCTTCGTCTGAAAGTAGTACAATATTCTTCGCAGCATCTTCTCTTAACACATAATTATCGAAAGCAAACTGAACCGCTTGTAAACCATCTTCCTCAAAACCAAATTGATTATCCGCCTTCAAATCAAACGTCGCTCTCACGAAATCGTCAATGGGACCAAATAGGTTGCCGCCAACATCCGCTGAACCAACTCGAGTGCCAAATAAAACTAGCCCATAACGATTTTTAGGTGTTCCTCTACCAATACCCAACCGGAGCAGCTCCGCATCAATATTGGCAATTGCTCCAGATATCCAAGCAACTTCATTTACCATAGATCGCGAAACATCTATCACCACCAGAAAGTCAGCCGCTTTGTCCGTTGACGTGACATTTCTCCCTGGAATTTTACACTGTGTATTTTCAGTTAAAACACTACCTACTAGTGCTGAGTCTGGAACCCAAGAGATAACACCGGTAACCGGATCAATAGCCATACCAGCCGGCGCCTTTTCTAGCGAATAGGTCAATTCACTAGAATCTGGGTCAACAGCATCTACATCGTATTGGTAGAGTTCTCCTTCCTGAACTGTAGTGACGGCTGTACTGATAATTTCTGGTGCATTATTTAGAGCCGGGTCCACGTTAACAGTAAAGTTCTGACTAGCTGAACCACCTAGACCATCTTCAACCAAAAGTCTAACTTCATTAGTACCCTGCTGTACTTCGGTCGGTGTCCATATTACTAAACCGCTAGTATCAATATTCATACCAGCAGGCGCTGTCAGCAGCTGGAATATCAATGAGTCACCATCAGGATCAGATGCTATCAGCTGGTATCGATACTCTGCATTGACGACACCGGATACCGCAGCGGACGAGGTAATTACGGGTGCACGATTGGTATTAGCCACCATGACCACAAAAGTTTGGACATCCGATAACTGGCCGTCTGACACCTCAACCACAACGGTATAATCACCGGCTTGATCAAAATCAGGCGTCCAGGTGATTGAGCCGGTTAAGCTAATGGCCATGCCCGGTGGTGCCGTGGTTAAGGTATAGGATAAGGTATCACCGTCGAGATCTTCAGCGGTCACCGTGTATTGGTAAGGAATATTTTCCGCGCCAGTAAGCACTGGTGTGGATTGAATGCGAGGTTCTCGATTGGTGTTTGCCACGTCAATAACAAAAGACTGCGTGTCCGTAAATTCTCCATCCGAGACAACAACGGTTACAGCATAACTGCCCGCCTGCTCAAAACCCGGTGTCCACGATATCACGCCTGACAATGCGTCAATGGTCATGGTATTGGGCGCCGCCGTTAACGTATAGGTTAAAGCTTGCGATTCGGCATCAACGGCATCGACATCGTATGAATACAGCTGGCCCTCTTGTCCCGTCGTGATCGCTGTACTGGTGATGTTGGGTGGTATATTCAGAGGGCCGCGGACATCAACAATAAACTGTTGACTATCGCTTCCGCCCCGGCCGTCTTCCACTACCACGGTAACCGCATGCGACCCTTGTTGTGCAATTGTCGGCAACCAGCTGATGACACCCGTTGCAGCGTCAATCGATAGTCCACTGGGTGATACCGCCAATAGAAAGGTTAACGCATCGCCATCTGGGTCATTTGCTTCGACATTATACTGATACGCGGCGTTGGCGTTAGCTGTGGTCGTCGGTAAGCTGGTGATCACCGGCGGTTGATTGGGGGGCTCGACAACATCGATTCGCACAGTATCAGCAACGCTGCTGAGCTGACCGTCATGGACAAACAAGTCAATGAGATACAACCCTAACCGATCGGCAGTAAATTGCGGATTAGGTACAGTCGTGCTGTTCAATGTTGCAGTACTTTGCTCGGGTAACGTTACCCAACGCCATTCGTAGGTAATTGCATCGCCATCCGGGTCGCTGGATTGGCGGCCATCCAACTAAACAACGGCCCCTAAGGTCACCGTTTGATGCGGACCCGCTTCGGCAATCGGTGGCCGGTTAGCGGGTGGCACAACCGTAAGTTCAACGGTCGCCGTGGCGGAGCCGCCCCGTCCATCCGATACAATAACGTTAAATGTATAGTCGCCTTCATCACCGGGCTGTGTTGACCAGTGAAGATCACCTGTAATCGCTTGGATGGTCATTGATGTGGGCGCAGCGGCTAAGTCAAAGGTCAGTGCATCACCATCTGGGTCCTGTGCTAGTACAGGTTGTTGATACACATCGCCAACAGTCAATGTTGCAGGCGGTATCGGGTTAATTATCGGTGGCCGATTAACATCGGCGATCGTGAGGGTAAATGCTTGTTGATCACTCGCTCCCTGAGTATCCGTCACAGTAATAATAATCGAGTAATCACCCGCTTGTTCGTACGAAGGCGTCCATTGAGTAACACCCTGCGAGTCAATTTGCATACCATTCGGTGCTTGAGTAAGCTCATACGTCAGAGCATCACCGTCTGGGTCAGAGGCCACAATTGGGTAGCGATAAGGTGTGTTTTCAGTCCCAGTGGTCACCGGTGTCGATGTTATGTTTGGCGCGCGGTTGGTATCAGCAACCAGCACGATAAAAGCTTGGCTATCACTCAGTTGACCATCCGACACGATAACGGTTACCGAATGTTGGCCTGATTGGTTGAAGCTCGGTGTCCACGAAATAGTGCCAGTCGCGCTGATCGTCATACCGGCGGGTGCGGTGGTTAACACAAATGACAAGACATCGCCGTCCGGATCAGTCGCGGTCACCCTGTATTGGTAAAGGTCTTGCTCAACACCCGTCGTGACGGCCGTGGACGTGATGACCGGTGCTCGGTTGGTTGCCTCAACCTGCAAGGTAAAGGACTGTGTGTCAGTCAGTTGCCCGTCCGAAACTTCAACTGTCACTGCATAGTCACCTGATTGACTCACATCCGGCGCCCAGGTAATCAAGCCAGAAGTACTATCGATCGTCATTGTGTTTGGCGCTGCGGTTAACGTGTAAGACAACGAAAGTGATTCAGCGTCAACAGCCTCGACATCATAACGATAAAGTTGACCAGCTTGAACCGTTAACACGGGTGTACTGATAATTTGAGGTGGTGTATTGCTAACACCAACTACTTGAATAACAAACGATTGCTGGTCAAAGCCACCATGCCCGTCTTCCACAGTAACCACCACATCATGATCACCTTGCTGTGCCGTTGTCGGCAACCAGCGGATGATACCGGTCGCCGAGTCAATCGTCATACCCACAGGCGCCATAGTTAACGCATATGATAGTACATCACCTTCCGGGTCATGGGCCTCAACGTCGTATTCGTAAAGGGTGTTTGCTCTGCCAGTAATGATGGGTGCGCTGGTAATCACTGGCGATTGGTTCACAGGCCCTGTTACGTCGATACGCACTGTATCGGCAATGCTGTCGACACGACCATCATTAACAATCAACTCAACCAAATACAGTCCACTTTGATCGGCGGTGAAGTGAGGTGTGGAACTCTGCGCTGCTTGCAGTACGGCGGCGCTGCCCGCTGGAATGGCAACCCACTGCCAACGATAGCTGAGTTCATCACCCTCTGGATCACTGGAACCAAGGCCATCCAAATGAATAACGTCGCCCACAGCAGCGGTTTGATCAATGCCAGCATCGGCGATCGGTGGCTGATTGGGTGCAATTTCAGGGCAGCGTGCTTGGGTGCATAATCCGGTACACCTGCGACCATCCAATATATTGATGACGCCGTTGCTATCAGCATCACGGGGGTCGTCCGGACCAGTGGCCGGTTGATTTCGGTCGGCATAGATCGCAGTAATATCTAACCGATCGATGTCTCCGTCGTGGTCAACATCGCATTTGCCAGGTTTCGGTTGATGAGTCACTTTGACGTCGAACAGCTGTGGGCTCGCACCGTTTGTTGCGCGAATAAAATTAACTTGAATTCGCAAATAGCGGCCAAGGGGTACGCCAGCCGGTCCAACTGAAACCTGTTGCGGGTCACTGAACTGAATGCCATCTTCGCTGGTCGCTAATATTACGTCAAGACGACTGTCTTCGGGTTCGTCACTATTCCAACTTACCAGCCCCCAAGCATTGTTGGCGTAACCACTGTCATAGGTCACCCGCCAAAAGCTCGATACCTCACCGCTAGTATCGGCCATTTGCAAACGATCAGGTGGGTTGGCAATAGTATGACTTAAAGTCCCTTGAAGAAAGTCTTCACTGTGGGTGTAAATCCGGTCAGCCCAAACGAGGGTCGTTGTGGTGCTGAATGTCAATATGACCACGATGTATTGAAGCCCTTGACGTATCCATCCCAGTTTGTCTTTCATGTGATACCCTATTGTAATATTGAGTTCATCCTCGCAACCGTAAGCATCCTTCTTACGTCTACCGTGAATCGCATCGAACCGGGTTGCTTTTGCCATGCGAAGTTGGGTCCGCGATACGGTGTCGGCCTCATCCACTAGTTCAGCCGTAGCCAGCTGCATCAAAAGCTGAACTTGCAAGCATCGGGGTTAACGATTAATTTGATCTGCCAAACGATTTATTTTAGTAAGCTACAGTAGCCAATACTTTATTGAAGACAAGTGGCCTTCAATGTCTGGTTCAACCAATGTCTGGTTCAACGAGATTTCAATTTTTAAAATGCCTCATAGAACATTCTGTGTCTGTTAAGACGATCGACGCTTAGAAACCCTGAAAGATTTTTTATTATTTTTTAAAAAAAATGTTCACCCACTATAAAAAATATACGCCATGAGCATAACTCATCCTATTTGCACACAATACAGCCTCATACATGCAAGCCAAAGTATTTAAATCCATATCGATAGAACGAAAAAATTGAATTGTCATACTTCAATCCATTTTTTTACCAATTCGTAATATGAAATATGTTAAACGCGACGATGTGGACAGACGTTTTGGTAAATAAACACTTACTAATATTTTATGTTTGTCATGTTTAAAGACATTTACACCGTTGAATCATTTAAAATTTTTTTCGGCAACAGTGATTTTGATATATTTTAAAACCCAGTAACTTGATGCCATTATCGTACGTTGGACAACAGCAGTACTACCGTATTGTTAGACTTCAGCACTCATGAATATCACTCGCCAATTGCAACACACTCATAAAAATGGATAATGCAGATGAAAGCTACTATTCTGTAACAACACGACAATAGCATAAGGTTGGATACGCAAATTTTTTTCTGTAAAGTACTTTACGCTAAAATCTAATTACAGATGTTTATATAACAAAGTCACAGGATAAGATGTCACAGGACAAGATTATGAAACCACTTCAAGCTAGTATCAAAATCGGGATATTTTCGCTCGCTTTGTTATTACCTCTGCAAGCCCAAGCCATAGCGCTTGTCTTCTCTCCAACGACACAATCTGTCGAGGTCGGGCAAGCTGCGACGGTGGATGTATTTTTGACTGATCTCAGTGGCCACTTCGTCGGTGCTTTTGATTTTTTTGTCAACTACGATGCCAGCGTATTGGGTTTTAACCAGCTCACATTTGGCAACAGCCTCGGAGGCCCCTTGGACTCGTTGCAAACGGCTATCGATAATCCGTCAGCCGGACAAGTTAATGCGGCTGAATTATCTTTTTTGTTTGATCTTTCGTTTGTTCAAAATGGTATCAGTGACCTACTACTGTTCTCGCTAACGTTTGATACGTTGAGTGCAGGCACCAGTCTACTCAGTTTCAGTGAAAATATTTTTGGTTTGGCCGGCGGTTTTGTCGGTGACGAACTGGGGTTTAATATTCCCCTCGATGTAATTGGAACAGGACAGATTACCGTGACCCAACCCCTAGGCATTACCGAACCCCCTTTGTTTATGTTTACTTTAATGATGATGGCGTGGGTATTAGCACATAGGCAGTATCGTGTTGAACGTGGTTAATGATTAAAATACGGTGACATAAATTCAAATTCGAACATCTAAGTATTAAAGTGTTTGCAACTGAGCATGAACGTGACGGCATGGTAATAAACTCTTAGCAAGCGACCATACAAGACTGGTTACTCTTGATCTGAGCAGTAACAACTTAACCGATATTTCTACGCTGCATCTTTCGCGTGCTCATACTGAGCTGTCTTTTATCTATCTTGACACATCTATCTTGACAATAATGACCTAACTGATATTTCTCCTTTGCCGCTGTTGCCTAATCTGTAACGTGTATATCTAAGTTGTGACTGACTAGGCTTATCCACCGGTCCAACGGGTGCTTTTTTAGCGTTCAACAATAGAAGTCATCCTGTAAACGTATATATAACGTACGAATATTCGGCACTATAGTCCCGATTAGATGAAAAATTCAATCATCGGTAATTAATCTCCCCTTTTTTCTGGAAACCCAAGGTTTTTCCATGCATTATTTCTCGGGTTGAGCAAAAGGGGTTGAGCTAAAGAGAGTAAAACATGGAGCATCAAAGTAAATCACCGTATTTTAAGTTCCCTGCAATTAAGTTACGTGTTATTGCACTGGCTTTGTTTTTCATCGGTGCGTATCTTATCGCACAACAAAATGACTTTATTACCGCTTTAGACCCCTACGCGGTGAGAGACGTCGTGAAACATTGGGGAATCTTAAGTGTCGTAGTCTTTATTTTCTTCTATGCCATTGGACTGCTCTTGTATATACCTGGGACTTTGTTCACCGTCGCAGGTGCGTTGTTGTTCGGTAAGTTATACGGCTTTTTAGTCGTGTGGGTTGCTGCAAATATTGCAATCAACACGTCATTTTTTACAGTTCGACTGGTTGGCGGTAAATTGCTAAGTCAAGTACAGCATCCACTAATATTGAAGATGATGAATAGGCTTGACGATTATCCTCTGCAAACAATCATGTTTTTGCGCCTATGCCTATTCACTGCACCTGTGTTAAATACGGTTCTTGCACTGAGTAATGTTCGCGGCATTGATCATGTGCGGGGAAGTTTATTGGGAACGATAATGCCAACAGCAACAGTGGTGTTTCTAACTGATTGGTTACTCACACATTTCTATTCCTGATTTCGACTATTGGTTTCGGCTATTGATGTCGACACTCTCGTCATTACTCTCATCATGGCGTTTCTTTTCCAAAATATAACGAGGGGCTGGAATACAGCCCCTTATATCTACAATACTAAGTAGTATTGTTAGCTGGTTTGCCATGTGGCGGCAATCATTGGCTTCAACTCATCCTTAACCTCTTGGGGAATAACATTACCTACGCCACTAGGCACACTATAAGCCGCCATTGCAGCAACCAGTTGATCAACTTGGTTATTGAGCAATACGGACGTCCCAGCTTCTATACTATCGAGTTGGTAATTGATATTGCTATACCAATTGCTAACAGTAATTTGATCGCCTGTCTCTGCCACAGTAATTTGTAGATTATTGTGACTACGGCTAAACCATAAGTCTTCAACAGATACACCATCTAGGCGAGCAACATCAACATTATCCGCTTGAGCATCATAATTGTAGATAGTATCTTTACCAAAACCAGCTTCGAAAACATAAGTATCGCTACCGGTATCACCAGAGAGGTAGTCATTGCTGCCAATGCTACCATGTAAGGTGTCATTACCAGCGCCACCATACACACGATCCCGGCCATCGCCACCGTCAAGTACATCGTCACCAGCATCACCGTATATGTAATCGTCTCCAGCATTACCAAATACAGTGTCGTTACCATTCTGGCCATATACACGGTCGTTGCCTTCACCTCCCGACAAGGTATCATTGCCATCGGCCCCGTAAAGGTAATCATTGCCGCCAAGCGCATCAAGGGTGTCATTACCCGCATACCCCGTGATGTTATCGACCTCTTCGGTTGGGATAAGTACCAAATTCTTGAGCGCTTCCGTATCCCAAGTCGTTCCATCGGCAA
>JANQMK010000173.1 GCA_028280085.1 Pseudomonadales bacterium | reverse complement strand
ATAACAGTTTTGCACAATTAACCAAAGACTATAGTGGTGACATTCCGCCAAGATCTATCTTAGACGAGTTACTGCGGGTTGGTGCGGTTGAAAAGCAGGATAATGACTTTATTCGACTCTGTTCAAAGGCCTACATACCACAGCATAGTGCAGAAGAAAAAATACATTTAATGGGTACTAGTACGGCAGATCTTCTTAACACACTCGGTCACAACTTGGAACATGAATTAAAAGACTCCCGTCTACAATTAGCCGTAACCTACGACAACTTACCAGTAGAAATAATATCTGCCTTCAAAAGTTTATCGGAAAAAGAATCTTATAAACTATTAAAGATGTTAGACAAATGGTTAGCAAAACACGATAGAGAAGGTAATACACAGGTAGAAGGCACAGGTCGAATGCGAGCAGGGCTGGGAATTTATTATTTTGAAGAAGACCTATCTGTTAACAACGCACCAGACTTAGACAAAAAACCAAGTTAATTTAACGAACTCTCGATGCACCTTTAGGAAATAGATACATTTGGTAAGGTTTGCCCCCTTGAACGTGGACCAGACATTACTTTCAATACCAGTGCCATCGCTATGGCGCAAAACAGTAGAATCAACTCATAAGCAATATCAAGCTGAAAGGTATATCGCGTTAACGCCAACAAACCAAAATAGCTGAATACACTGTACTGGCACCAACGCCCCAAAAATTCGAAGTCCCATGTAGAAAACCAGCGACTGCTTTGCAAATACCGACGAATAAACCCAGATTGCGCCACCAACAACGCGCCGACACAAAGCAATGCGACAAATAACCCAACCAATAGAAAAGAAGCAAATACCGCCACCTCGGGCCAATGGATAACTTGGGCGGATTTAGCCGGTCCCGACCAGAGTGCATCCCAACTAACAGCGAGTATCAAGCCTATATTGACTATCATCCCCTGATCACTTTGACCTTCTGTGTCAGCATGGGAATGGTTGACAATCTCTTGAAAAAGATAATAACCAATCAATAAAAAAGCTAGCAAACCGACAAAGGGTGACAACGCAGGAAAATATTTTGCTCCAGTATGAGAAAGCAGATAGCCAACCATCGGAAAAACGGTGTGAGTAAAAGTAATACTAACAACCCAACCACAGGCAATCACACGTGAATAAATAGCACTGGCTCTTAAACTGGTCACCATGGCCGCATCAAGACCAATACCTAAACCCATTAGCAAGCAGGCTGACACAAATTCTAATAAAAAGTCCACAGACATAGCCTTTATTTCTTTATTATCGTGATCTTTGTCGTTATATAAAAACGATATAGCAAAGCCCCTCCTGGATTAGGAGGGGCCTATCATCAACTGCTAAACCAAGATCTTAGTAATAAAGACCGGCACGCTTCAGGGCATAAACAAAATTGAAATCATCGGTATAAGAACATGTTTTTATACCGCGATTGTATTTTGCTGCATGCCAAGGACGAACTGTCTTCTCACAGGGAGGAGGCACAACATCTTTTAGATCAAACATCCACAATGCATCACCATGACCACCAGGTACTGCATCTAGATCTGTACTATCAGGGTGCTGCACAGCAACAACAAACTGAGTGGGCTTCGCAGGGTTAAAGATCATACCTGTCGCTTCTGCGCCATCTACTTGAATACTCATGAAGTGATCTACAGATTCAGCTTCGCCGTCGCCATTTTCATCACGTACAAACCAGATATCACCACCAACATCAGAACCGTTAGGCGCATCTTCGATGATGTAGATATTACCTAGAGCGTCTTGAGCTAGGTTATCGGGCGAGTTAATCACACCAGTTGTGGGCGCGAAGCCAACATTTTTAGGTGTGGCATCTTCACTGGCAAATACTCTGACATATGCATTTCTTCCCCTGCGTTCTTCAATGGAATAAATAGTTTTTTCAGAGGTAGCAGCAAAGTAAATTACTTCATTGCCATTAGCTAATACGCCAACTTCCATATCTTCTGGACGACCATAAGGTGTAGCACCAACTTCGTCAGCGGCAGGACGTCCGCCACGTGTATCGTCGTTAGTACGAGGGTCGTTAGTTGGGCCATTCATAAAAGGGTCAACACTTGTTAAAGGCTTACCTTTTTTATTAGTCAGTGGTACCCACTTAGCTTTGCCTGTGCGAACAGCATCGGCATTAGAAGGGTCATTCCAGTTATCAGAAGGTACGCCATCATAGTCTTTTACCTTTAAAACAAAGGTCTGACCGCCTTTAGTATAGTCATATTTATCTTTGAACACGATCTTGTAGATAGAGCCTGAATTCCACTCGTCGACATAGTAGAGTGTCTTTGCATTACGGCTGAAACGTAGACCTTCGTGTGATACATTGGCAATAGTTTGTAATTCGCGATACTTAATATCTTCTGGATCATCATGAGGATTCAAGATTTCCATGATACGGCCTTCACCAGACCATTCTTCTCCAAGAAACACAGTACCGTTTGGCGTGTAAGTCGCTGGGTCAAACGCACCCCAGTCTTCTGCCCAACTACCGTCAAGGCCACCCATGTCACCGGCAAAAATGGTCACAGCTTTATCTTCTTCGATGTTATATCGGGTAGCACCCGCGCCAACGAAAGTCTCATGAGGAATGAAGATGTTTTCACCTTCGTCATCAAACGCCACCATATCCCACATGGTAGCACCACGAGATAAACCAGGCACTCGAACAACTGACTGTTCGATGTCTGCTTCAATTTCTGACATGCTGGTCAATTTTACTTGGCTAATACCTGCTGGCACCTGCCATGGCGAATTAAGTTCATTGATATGATTAGGTGTCGCCACCGCACTCGATTGAGTGAGTGGATTAAAGAATGGCGCAGTGCCTGCCTGGGCGAGTTGTGATACAGCTAACGCAACACCTCCAGCAATAGAAGCAACTTTGAATCTCATAGAAAAAATCTCCAAACCTTGTATATGGGCAAATATTTGTCTGTAAACACCTTGTCTCCAACCCACTACCGAAAACTTAAGTACTATTAGTAAACTTAAGCCACCAACAAAACTAGAGGGATACATCGAGATACAGTGTTTATAATTTGTTGTTTATATGAGTTGACACAGATAACTGTGACACTATTTAGATTAGAGGAGGTGCATTAAGTATTGGTGAATAGAATATTAAATTTTTATGCTAGTTTAGTTTCAAAATTAAGTATTTAGCATAATGAACATCCATAGAACATGGTCTATGGTTATCACTTGGTAAATATTACAAATGTCATCTATAACGTCATACATATACAATGTCATAAACAAATGTCATAAACAAAAGCTGCTTAAACTCGATCAAAACTACTTTTTAGCCATAGCCTCATTCAGATTCAGCTTGGTTCCAACAACAATACCAGTAGCTTGCCAGTCCAAACGAATATCCCAATTATACTGTGCCACATCCGGTAGCGTAGGAGACTTTTCATTATCGACCTTATCGTAAACATTTGGTGGCGCGGTCACCGTGGCATCGCGGCCAAAAATAAAGTCCTGATCGTCGACAATAACCCGATAAGCTTTATTGAGCATTAACGCGCGTTCTCTCGATGGCACTGTCAATTGATAAACATCTTTAGAACGCATTTTTTCTACATCGACGGTACCATCGGGTTTAAACCAGCGCGCTACCATTTCTGGATTGCTGCGGAATTCTCCCCCACCACCAACTCGAGTTAAATAGGTCGCTATTTCTCCAACAGATTCTCCCCTATTTGGTGCATCAGGCATGCCCTTTAAATTAATGTAACCCCAACCCTTGCCGCCATCTATTTTTCGGCCAAAGCTAAATGTCTTATCGATTGTCGAGCCAATAGAGCCATGACATCCCATACAAAATAAATTCTCTTCATAGGTATTTGCCCGCAACTCACCAGACTTACCTTCGATATAGCCCTGTATCGCCCAACCCATACCATTATCAAGACCGTAATGATGCAGATTGGCAAAACCCGGCAGTTGACCGAGTTCTTTCTCATAGGACTCCTCCAAATACAGCTGCGCTAATACAAAGCGGGGATAGGTCTGCCACTTTTTCATGTACCGAACTTCTTTCATACGACGGGAGCCAGTGATTTCGCCGTTTTCATCAAACCCTAGATATCGCACCGTATGAAGAAACTCAGTATCTTTTGGGTAAATAGATGGCTCAATAAAATAACCGGCGGCTGCACCAACATAGTCATCCATCTTAGTAATATGTGTAGTAATAGAAAGCTTACCATCGCCATCTAGATCGGCTCCCACTCGCTGCTCATTAATCGGCAAACTGTCAATGGACGATAGGCCTTTGATGTTGGCTTCTACTATCGCTAAATTTGCTTTGTAAATATCACGGGAATATTCGCCATTAGGTGCAGTACGATAAGGTTTAGACAAACGAATCATAACATCATCAGTCGATCCATTGGTGGGCCAAAAAGTGCCCGGGAAAGGTTTATAATTAAACGCAACCCACAAGCTCCCATCTTTTGCAAACCCCTCATGATCAAATGCGGCAGTCCCTTCTTGTAGCTCGGCCAGATCAGGTATCCAACCTTGATAACCGGACACTCTCAAGCGCTCAGCGAGACGGCTGTAATTATCTTGGTCCACCCACTGCATTATCTCCTCATCACTAATGTTAGCAACACGTTGGCTGCGGTCTTCAAACAAGTTCTGCCAGTGATTTGTCATACCCAAGTCGCTAAAGCTGTAGGCTTCCTGCAAATCACGATCATTCATGGTGTTTTCACGTTCTGGCAATTGATCTTGGTGGCAAACATAACAGGGATTGTGCTTACCCTCTGTTCGCGTATAACACTGTGGCGGAATAATCGCTTCTCGGTTATAGACAGTTCTAACGGGATGAACAGGCGGCATTGCTGGCACAACCTCATCCGAAGTGAGTAATGTCGTTAGTACCTCCTGGTAAAACGGCTGACCCGTGGCACTACCGCTGTTATCACCAACACCAGGTGAGTTCAGCTGCTGACAACTAATCAATGACAACAAGGATAATGTAAGCAATGCCTGGAGGGCCCAGCGTAATAGCCGTGGATAAACTGATAAAAAATTCACTGTCACTCTCTCAATCAATTCAATTGGTTTATTAATGCAACAAAGGCGCTACGTTAAAGGATGAATATGAAATATTTGTGACGATAATTAACAGCTGCTCATTGATAAATAATGCACTCTTTCTGGATAATAAAGAAACAGATTAAGCGATCAATAACAGCGATACCCAACCTGTGGGTGAGTATTTCATTGAACATTGCGCTTACCTAATACCCAATTCTTGCACGATAACACCACCGTGTTATGATGTGGTCATTTATCTGTTTCTTTATTGGTACCAGCTAATCTTAAGGTAGTTCAGCATGGCAGAGTGGCACGATAACAATAACCAACATACCGTGCAGTTAGCTCCCTCAACACTTGCTACCATCAATCAGCTTATTGCCAGCGAAAAACTGCCTCAGCACTACTATTCTTATGTTACTCACCAATTTTGCCAGCTAGCACAACATGTCTATGATCTATCTCAGACTATTGGTAAAAGCCTTGTCATCGGCATCAATGGCAGTCAGGGCTCAGGCAAGTCGACACTCGCACTTTTTCTTGAAACACTGCTGACAAGTGAATTTAATCTTGCCGTGGCAAACCTATCAATTGATGACTTTTACTTAAAGCGAGACGAACGCAAAGCTCTCGCAGAAAATACTCACCCCCTACTACTAACCCGAGGTGTTCCCGGCACACATGATATCGCGTTGTTGCAAAAAACCATTAATCAACTTAGAGACCCTAATTACCTAGCGCCCGTCGCAATACCCCGTTTTGATAAAGCGCTTGACGATCGCTGTCCGGATGCCGATTGGGATAAGGTAACAGGCTCAGTCGATATCGTTATATTAGAAGGTTGGTGCGTTGGTGCATTACCAGCTTCTAGCCAAGCTTTAGCCATACCCATAAACCAACTAGAGGCCGAAGCAGACCAAGACGGCAGCTGGCGTCGCTATGTTAATAAAACCCTAGCGACGTCTTATCGGCAATTGTTTGATAGCATTGATTATCTCGTTATGTTGCAGGTACCCTCTTTCGATCATGTTTTTAATTTCAGGTTATTACAAGAAAAAAAGCTGGCAGCAAAATCTGACTCTAGTAAAAGCAATCGAATAATGTCTGACATTGAGTTACGCCGCTTCATTCAACACTACCAGCGCATCACTGAAGATTGTTTAGCTACACTACCAGAATACGCAGATGCATTTTTTGCGCTTAATAACAACCACGAAATTACCGATTATCGCATAGGCTGTGCCAGTCAAAGCCCTTGTTTGATTGTCACTGATCTAGACGGCACTCTACTTGATCATCACAATTACAGTTTTTCTGCTGCTCAAACCGCGCTAACCTACCTAACGGAAAGACAAACTCCGGTGGTTATCAATACCAGTAAAACAGCCGCAGAACTGGCTATTCTCAGTTGCAAACTAAATAATAACGAACCTTTTATTGTAGAAAATGGCTCAGCTATTTATATTCCCAAAGATCGATATAGTGAAGTATTGGACAATAACCCAACCTCATCAGATGAAGACTATTCCTACCAAAAAGACCACGTGGTTAAGTGTTTGGGCAAAAACCGGGCCTATATTCTCCAGACCATCCACGAGGCTAGAGAAACATATAACTTTAAATTCGAAGGCTTTGCCGATTGGCACACAGAAAAGCTCATGTCACTCACCGGCTTAGATGCTACCAGTGCCAACCTGGCCCTCGACCGCCATTTTTCCGAACCTATTCTCTGGCACGATTCTGAGATTGCCTATCTTGAATTTCTCAAGCAACTCAAAGCAGCCGGACTCACTACCCTAAAAGGTGGTCGATTTATCCATATTTTAGGCATAACGGATAAAGGGATAGCGCTGAGTTGGCTAAAGAGTTTTTATCGTTCATTAAGCAAAGATCATAACAACACGGTTCAAAACGACAGTGATGAGCCTATTATTATTGGCTTTGGCGACAGCCCTAATGATATCGCTATGTTAGCAATGACAGACATTGCGGTGGTCGTGCGCTCTCCTCAGCATTCCCCAGAAAAAATTTACCACCAATTATCGAACCGGCAAAGAAAGCTAATAACCCATGGCTTAGGACCTATCGGTTGGCAAGAAGCAATACAACAGCTTTTTGGCTTAGTTAGAAACAACGATTTTATAGAAGACAATGTTACAGAAAAGAATGTTACTGACACCAAAGTTACAGGCAACAAATAGGTAGTCTAATACTCGCGGTGGCGCTGACAATGTAAAGCTAGATATAGGAGATACTATGGCAGACTTTTACCAAAATGGCATTGTAACCACATTACACAATTTGTCTAATCGCTCTCTCGATGAACTCGAACAAGAGTTGGCCACCTTTGCCCTACAACGCCCCATGGGATTAGTACTGCCTTCGTTGTTTTCTGAACTGGAAGGAGACGCCTTACCCAATATCATTACTCATTTACGCCAGGTAAACTATCTGAAAAAAATTGTCATCGGGCTAGATCGCGCAGATGAAGCACAGTATCGCTACGCTAAAACATTTTTTAGTGATCTACCTCAAACACATCATGTATTATGGAACGATGGTCCGCGTTTAACAGCATTTGATGCAAAACTTAAAGCCAAGGGGCTAGCCCCCGAAAACGCCGGCAAAGGTCGTAACGTATGGTACTGCTTTGGTTATGTGCTTGCATCCAATCAAGCTGAAGCAGTTGCTTTGCATGATTGTGATATCTTAACCTATGACCGCCAGCTACTCGCCCGTCTCATCTATCCGGTTGCAAACCCCAGCTTTAACTACGAGTTTTGTAAAGGCTACTATGCCCGTATTGCCCACGGCACGATGAATGGCCGAGTTTGCCGTTTGCTGGTAACCCCTCTGGTGCGCGCGTTGAAAAAAACATTTGGTGAGTCAGATTATCTCGACTATCTCGATAGCTACCGCTACCCCCTGGCTGGAGAGTTTTCATTTCGCCGCGATGTTTTAAATGATTTACGTATCCCTAGCGACTGGGGGCTCGAAATCGGGGTTTTATCAGAAATGAAACGTAACTATGCAACAAACCGACTATGTCAAGTTGATATCGCCAATGCCTACGACCATAAACATCAAGATCTTTCAAAAGATAACGATGCCAGTGGCTTATCAAAGATGTCCATTGACATATCTAAGGCTATCTTTAGAAAATTAGCAACTCAGGGAATTATCCTCAACTCAGGCACTTTCCGCAGTATTAAGGCAACCTATTACCGTGTTGCTTTAGATTTTGTTGAAAGCTATCGCAATGATGCCGCCATTAACGGACTGCATTTAGATATTGACAAAGAAGAACGAGCCATTGAACTCTTTGCCGAAAACATTATTAAGGCCGGCAATAGCTTCTTAGACAATCCGATGGAAACACCGTTTATACCAAGCTGGAATCGCGTCTCTAACGCCATTCCCGACGTGTTTGAGGAACTCAAGGCAATAGTAGAAGCAGATAACCAAGAGTTTGCTACATAACGACCAACGATAAAATATCGTACGACAGCGTATTTCTTTCGACCCAGCTTATCATTCCAAGATAGACAATATATAATTTAGATATCAGTTAAGCACCTGCCTAACATCAGAACTTCAGCATTTCGTCATCTTGAATGCTGACAGATGTCTTTAAAATTTAACGCCATTGTCATAATTTGGTAAACAATCAATGAAGAGTTGGCCACTTCATTTTATTCACTGGACTTGGGAAAAAATGTTTTTTATGCTTACGACAATGTTCCCACTCTGACATTGTAACCAATATGATAAATAACCATTCTCCCAATTTGCTACTACTCACCATCGGCTGTGTATTATTATCCGCCTCTTGCAGCAACAACCCAGCTATACCACATAGCCATGAACACAACCATAATACTGCCCACCAGCATACTCATAGTCATCAAACACTGCCCTCTGCTGCCCATACAAGCAGTGGAAAGCAAAAAGCGACACCCTCAAACAATCCATCGTCATTAAATCCATTTCAAAATCAAGCCAGCGCAGCCGTTCATTTCCTGCGTCCTTTATTTCCTGTGCTAGATTGTGAGGGCGTCGGCGAAATCGGTAAAGGCGAGGTCGATGAACATTTTTTTGAAATATTTTTCTATGCCGATCGCGACCATTCGCGCAGTA
>JANQMK010000171.1 GCA_028280085.1 Pseudomonadales bacterium | reverse complement strand
TCACCTTGGCATGGCATATTACAAGCTGAATGAAGTGGAGCAAGCTAAAAAGCACCTTGAAATTGCGACCAATGAAGAGGGCTCGTTTCCCGGTAAAGCTGAGGCGGGACAGCTGTTAGAGAAGATTAAGAGTAGTTAACTATTTTGTCACAATACTGTCATAAAAAATTATCCAGCGACCGCATCAAATTTCTCTCGCGATGCGGTAAATTCTAATGCTAAGACGCCTCTCATTTCTAATTTGTATATGTCGTAACAGATTCTATAGATGATGTAGCCATCGGTTTCACGTAACCTTCATCTATTCGTCAACTGGCAGACTCTTTTGGCCAGTAACATACCATTCAGGCTGGACTTTAGCTGATAGCCTTTCATTTACTTCATAGAATAACGAAGGGAAAAGGGATGATCCGTAGACGCGTTACAAATATTTATACCGCATTGGTTTTTACTGCTCTCGCCGTATTTAGTCAACTGAGCCAGGCAGTGCCGTTTGCTAGCTTTACAGGCGATATTTTTTATACAACAAATGATCAAAAATTAGTTGCCAACGGGTTTGTTATTTCAACTGATAATGTATCGGCAGAGTTTAGCGATCTGTTAGGCAGTGATGTTACATTTACTTCTTTTTTAGACACCGTTACAACGGTGGGTAATTTGACAGTTGCCGAGTTTTTAAATGGAGGCTCGAGCCTTAATGTAACCAGTAGTAGCGGCGATTTGTTAATTGATGCGGTATTGTCAGACATTACGTTGACTGGCATAAATAGTACTAACTTCGGTATTTACGAGGCAGACTTTTTAGTTACCGGAGGGAGTTTCGCTAGCCATTTCGTGAACGAAAACCAACTATTCTCTCTGGTCTTTAATCTTAATCAAGCTGTATCCGAACAGATGTTTAGCCAAAATTTTACGGGTAGTTTCGCCGGCGATATGAATGGCCGGCTAGAATTTAGTGGTTTAGCTGTTGCTGAACCGAATTCTATATCACTATTTATATTAGGCTTTATTGCATTAATGGTTGTGAGAAGAGAATTTCCTCGTTATATGAATTGGTACGCTTCGACACATGCACCTAGCGTTACAGCAGCATAAATGGCTGAGTGTTCGAGAGAGCATAAAAATATAACTTAAATATAGAAGAATCACATTCCCATTCTCAGAGAGTGGAACATAAAGCAGCAAATTTATGGAGTGTAGGGGATTATGCTAAAACTAATTCGTGTTATTGGGCTTGCCGTTATTTTATCGTTGACGTCGACTGTGGTCAGTGCCTCGGTGCCTTTTCCGTTATTTGATGTCACTGATTATTCGTCCGATAATGGTATGGTTGGTTCGTCAGCGGGATTATCTATTGACGCTACTGCATTTGCCTTACTGACTTCATCAACTGATGTCATTGACATAGCTGATGTTGAATTTATGCTGCAAGCAGCAACGGGAACTGGTCCTAATTCAAGCCAGTATGAGTCCAATTACGGTAGCGGACAATTGGTTATTGGTGATTCCATTTCACCGTTATTAACGGCAAACTTTGATTTATTGACGTTGTCGAGTTTTGATGGGTTGTCTGGCACATTTGCCGCCGATTTATATAATATGGCCGGCAGCGCAGTAGTGCAGTCGTTAGGCCGATTAGAAGGTACTTTTTTTAATGGCTCCGCATCTATTTTTAGTAGTAGTGATTTTTCTGCAGATATTATTGCGAAAGTTGGGCCTTCCTCCGTTGTGCCTATACCAGGAGCGGCTGTTTTGCTGTTAACTGGGTTGATGGCGATGGCTGGGGTGCAAGTACGTGGCAGAAGCTGGCAGTAAATTTCCTGCTATTTGTACTGTTATGTAGTGTCTATTGAGTTGTTCGTATAGACAAAACTTACCCCGTGGAAGCTAGTAAATTAGTTGCAATATACTAGTCCACAAACCATTCTCGTTTATATATTTAAATGTTGTTATGTGCATGTTATGAGGTACAGGCGAAGAGCGTATTACTTTTTAGTAAACTACGTTGTGTTCTTGCTGGTAATTATAGTACTTAATGTTAATGCTACTGAGACGTTTGCGGCGACTGAAGCGCGAGCGGTTTCCCGTCCAAACGATTCCCGTCCAAATAGTTCCCTATTGAGAAAGCAGTTCAGACAAGATTTTTCCTTTGTTAAAGACTTGCATATGGAAAAACTGTCAGCCCGTGTTGTCGATGGGTTGCCGCGGCTGGCTAACAAAAACAGACAGCGACAAGGCTATATTATACTATTAGAGTCACGTTTTATTGATCAATCGATCAAAGCTTCTCAAGCGTTGATTGCTGATAGGAAGTTGCGCCGTAAAAGTCGTCGAGATCAACGAAAGTCAGGTCTGCTTGAGTTAAAAGAATCGATTAAATTCAGTGCCCCAGGCCTTAGGGAACGCAAGCAGTTTAACTATTTGCCATTAATGCATGTCGAGATTACCGACAGGCAGACTTTAGCTGAGCTGATCAGTCATGACGGTGTTCGTAGCGTTGTGGTAGATGAAGTGCTCTATAAGGACGTTAATCAAAGCCTGCCGCTTATCTCTCAACCTCAAGCCCAGGCCCAAGGTTACACTGGTGCCGCGACCACGGTGGCGGTAGTAGATACCGGGCTTGACTATACTAATCCGGCGTTTGGTTGCTCCTCGTCCGGTGTACCAGCTAGCTGTCAGGTTAAGGCGATGGTGGAGTTTGCGCCTGAAGATAATGCGTTAGATGCTGACGGCCACGGCACCGCCGTATCGGCCATTGTTGCCGCCACAGCGAGTGAAGTGGGTCTTATTGGTGTTGATGTGTTTGATGGTTCGACCGCGCTAAGCTCAGATATATTAATGGCCATTGATTGGATTATAACGAACCGCGATGTTTATGGTATTTCTACAGTAAATTTTAGCCTTGGTGGAGATACTAATTTTACTGAACCTTGCGATAGTGCTTTCAACCCATTTTTTTTTCCATTTAATGACCTGATAGCAAATGAAATCTTGCCGGTAGTCTCTGCCGGAAATGACGGTTTTATTGATGGATTGTCTAGTCCCGCTTGTCTCAGCAATGCCTTATCAGTTGGTGCAGTCTATGACGCTAATGTAGGCGAGATAGTATGGAATGGTTGTACGGACATGACTTCCGCTGCTGATCAAGTAGCGTGTTTTTCAAATAGTGCCACCTTTCTTGATATGCTGGCGCCGGGAGCGATCATTGACGCAGCTGGGTCTACTGTTGGTGGTACTTCGATGTCAGCCCCTTTTGTGGCAGCAACAGCAGGCATTATCGCTAGCCAATTTGGACTCGGCGTGAATGCAATCAAGGCGCGTTTATTGAATTCCGCCGTTATGGTGACAGATATGCGTAACGGATTAACTCACCCACGTTTATTGCTGCCAGACAGTCTCTTCCCGCTCGGTGACGATTTTAGTGACGCCATAGTGGTTGACTCTCTATCGGAAAATATAAATGGAAGCACGGTATTTGCTACGACTGAAGTAGGCGAATCTAGCGGCATGCCTGGAGTATGGTTTGAATTTCAAAACCAAGTAGCGCCGTCATTAACATTTGTATTGAACAGTTCTGAGCCGAATCAGATTTTGTCGATTTACAGCGGAACGTCGTTAACTGATTTGGTTTTGCGAGATGAAGGACTAACCGGTGAGCTGCTGACAATTCCTATGCAAGCAGAAGAGGTTTTTTTTATCTCGGTAGCGACGTCATCGGGCGGGGCTACCTTTCAATTGTCCTGGTCGCCTGAAGTTGATAATGAAGAAATACCGTTATTACCCTGGTGGGGTATTCCATTATTAGTGGTTGGGCTATTGGCGTCGAATATCCGTCAACGATTGGCGAGCTGAGTTGTCTGTTAATGCCTGTTCTGATGATGTAGCCCTGATAAATCAGCCCTGATGGCTTAGTCTTCGGTGGCCCAGCCTCACAATGATACAGTTAGCCCAGATGATGACAGTTGCCCGATGATACATGTTTTCGGCAATAGTGAAATGAGAAGGGAATACGGGCTCATAATTAGTGGGCAAAGCCGTTAACTTCGCGATCGTCGGTAGCTGTCGTTTCTCGTTCCAATGTTGTTAAATAACGTCGAATAGCGTCTTGTGAACGAACTTTCTTTTTGCCGTCAGCTTGTCGGTATTGATTTGACTGGGTGCTATCGATGATTCTGGCACTGACGTTGTCTTGCCATTGTAGGTCAAAGATTTTTTGTACCATGGCTTTATTAGCTTCATTTGAAATAGGTGTCACTACTTCTACGCGATGATCTATGTTGCGTGTCATTAAATCGGCCGACCCCATATAATACACCGGATCACCGTCGTTGTGAAAAATGTATATGCGCGCATGTTCTAAATAGCGGTCTACAATACTAATGATTTCCAGTTGCTTGTCGATCTCAACATTATCTTCTTCGTTATGGATTTCGTTGGTATTAGGACATAGGGTACACATGCCCCTGACAATTCCCTTTACTTTAACACCTTGCTGGCTGGCGGCTTCAAGTAACGCCACTATATCTTTGTCGAATAGATTGTTACATTTTATGGCAATTTCAGCACATTTTCCGGCTATAGCGTTGTCTATTTCTTGTTGTATTAATTCGCCGAAGCGTTTGCGAAAACTAACCGGTGATACTAACAACTTTTGATAACTGTACTGCTTATAAGGATGGCGAATATAATCAAAGACTTGTTCTACTTCTTTACCGATATCTTGGTCATAAGTAAATAAACTGAGATCAGTATAATATTTTGCAGTTTTTTCATTAAAATTACCGGTTCCAATATGGGTGTAGTAGCGTAAGCGACTGTTCTCAAGTCGCCCAACTAACAACAGCTTGCTATGCACCTTAAGACCATCGATACCAAAGATGACATTGACGTCGGCATCCTGCAAACGTCGCGCCCATTCGATATTAGCTTGTTCGTCGAAGCGTGCCGTGAGTTCAACTACCACGGTTACCTTTTTTTGGTTTGTTGCAGCATTGATTAAGCTGTTAATAATTTTTGAATCTGCAGCCACACGGTATAAGCTCATATTAATAAACTTTACTTTGGGGTCTATTGCTGCCATGCGAATAAATTCTATGATATGGTCAAAAGTATGATAGGGATAGTAAAGCAGAATATCCTGTGCAGCGATGGCATCAAATGCTGTTTTGGCTTGACGAAAATACTGGCTTTGCAGGGTTTTTGTTGCCTTAAATTCAAGTGATTTTGGCCCCACATTAGGAAAGGTAATAAAGTCTTTTGAATTGTGATAACGCCCACCCGCCATAATGCTATCGTAGTTGGTAAGTTTTAGTTTTCTGACTAAAAAATCCAGTAGATCTTGTGGCATTGACTCATCGTAAACCATGCGTACCGGATCAGCTTTTTGTCGGCGCTTAAGGCTGTTTGATACTTTGTCTATCATGCTTTGAGTAATCCCTTCACCTAATTCTAGTTCGGCGTCACGGGTAACCTTGAAGATGTAAGCTTCAACACGGGTAAAGTCAAGTATGCCTTCAAATAATTGTGGCAGGCAGTAGCGGATGATATTGTCGACAATGATAATTGACTTTTTTGAACCTTCTGCACTGGGAATAATAACGAAACGGGGGGTATTGCTATTAGGTACCTCGGTTACCGCATAAGAGTAACTATCTTTTTGATGGATTTTAATAGCAAAATAAATTGCATAGTCGCGAAACTCTGGCAGAGGTAACTTATCATCCAACAGTACAGGATTGAGATTGTCCCATACATTCGAGCGAAAATACTGCTCTACAAAGGCACCCTGCGATTCGTTGAGTTCAGTTTCATTAACCAAGTCAATATCGTGTTGTTCGAGCATTTCAATGATTTCTTGCAGAATGACAGTAAATCTTTTTTGTAATTCCAATACTCGACTACGTATATCTCCCAATAATTGGTCGGCTTGCTCCTTTTTTTGACCGTAAGAAAATGCAGCGATACGTCTGACATCGGCCACACGTACCCGGAAAAACTCATCGAGGTTGTTTGAAAAGATGCCCAAAAAACGTATGCGTTCAATCAATGGGGTGGCAGGGTTTTCGGCTTCCTGAATGACACGTTCGTTAAACGATAACCAACTGAGCTCTTTTGCTATTGGATTTGATGATGTGTCATTCGGACTCATGGTATGGTGCTATCCTGGTGTCAACTGTTCCTGGTCAACTGTGAAAATAGTCCCGAGATTTTACCCTGAAGACTATTGGCGTATTACAATAGCCTATTCATGACAACTTGGCGACCTGTACTGCTACCGCAAATGTGGCAAATTAGGCTGAAACAATACCTTATGCGACGTTATATATGCCTAATATGACATAAATATTACAAAATGGAATACGGTAAATATACATAGCCTATAACACATATTGTATGACACGATAGTGTTAAATTGGCGTGGAATCATCAGTATTCTATGTCAAGATGACCATATCCGATGGATATGGTCATCTTTATCTTAAGCGATTATTGATTTTGTGATGTCGATGATCATATTTTTCTCAAGTATCCCCGTTTGACAAGGTCTTCAGCAGAATTGTTCATGCGGTTTTGCACGCCCAATCCAGGCTTGCCGAATGCGGGCTTGATTGTACCTTGCCAACTGGGCAGGGGTTTGAGTACTTGGTAGTTATGCAAAGTTAAGCGCTCAGTACCTGTCGGCAAAGCGCGCTTAGGGAAAGAAGTGCCTTTGGGCGAAAAGTAGTATCCTTTTTCACTACCGTAGCGAGACAGTTTTGCACCAGGGCTTAGAATCTTGAGCCGTTCTTTAATGACGCCATGGTTCTTAGGCCACTGGCCACCGTAACTTTGAAAATTGAATTTCCGGGCAAGTGGCTGAGAGCCCTGTCTAGCATTCGTCGGCAGAATTTTACGAGACAATGCAGACGGGAGCTTGACTGCCTTGATGGGTTGCATTGTTTTTGCAACCTGGGTTGTTTGAACGACCCCCTTTGATGTTCTGGCAAATGTTTTGGTTAGCGCGGTGGCGGCACTTGCCTGCGAGTTTAGGCTGTTTAAGAAAAAACTGACACTGATTGCAAACACAAGGCAAGTTTTCATAGATGAATCATTTTTGCCGGCTGGTGATGATTTGTTCAATCGATTCATAATTTTTATCCTCTTCAATTTGAAAGTTGAAGGCCCCGATCTTTTTTAGGAACCTATTTACTTATCACAACCAATAAGTCAAACTGAAAAAAATAATTTTTATTGATCGAAGTCGAGACCAATCTCACTGAGTTCTAAATCAAAACCTTTAAGCACTTCCCATTCTTTATGGCTAAAGATGCGCCTTGCCGACGCCTCTGTCTTACTGGATTCCAGATGGCAGATCATTATGGCCCGCTCATCATCCACGGGTCGCCACGCAATAGTGAGTGGCTGTACAAGCGGCACATCGATGCTGAGAATCATTCGGACGGTGACTTGACGAGTCATTGGATTGGTGCGAACCTCGAATTTAAGCAGAACATTATGATGGTCAGAGGTATCCAGATGATATGTCGCATCCTCCTGCGATTTGTCTTCATCTTCTGAGCTCGCCGCCCATGTTTGAGGCCAAGCTTTTTGAACGTTATTCACGGGAAAAAGCTCAATTACTTGCCCGATATCTTGTGCCTGAGGGACATAATTGGGCATAAGTTCGAGCTGCCCAATCGCTTGTAACCGCCGACGATAGGCCAGTGCTGCGTTCGTGTTGGACTCGATCAATAGAAAGTCATCATCCCGCAAGTCGTTGAGCGAATTGATAGCCTGAATTCTTGTTATCTGATCCGGTAATAGTGGGCTTGCCTTGCTGAGGTCCAGAAAAACATCGGTAAGACCGAGAACCTCGTAAAAGTGCTTTCTTGATCGATTCATGAGCGTATTCTCCAGTAACATTGCGAGAGCCAGCTAAAATCAGGTATTTGATTCCTTTAGGTAAGTAAGAACGGCATCGAGCATATGTTCAGGGTCATCGAGTCCGCTATCTGCCAGCAGCGCGGATAGTTCTTTCTTTAGCTGTTT
>JANQMK010000115.1 GCA_028280085.1 Pseudomonadales bacterium | reverse complement strand
CAACAGCTGGAGCACCAATTGCAGCTAAAGCTGTAACGCCCATGGTAAAAACAACTCCGACTAATACACCTCCCGCATTTCCAGCAGCTTTGTAATAGTCTTGTTTTAAAACATTGTCTATAACTTGATATCCATCAATGAGATACCCTCCGGCTTCCGCTAAAGACCTTGTAATCAAATCTCTCGTTCGATTACTAATAGTTAAGTCTAAATCGCCAAATACATTATCAGCCTGTGCAGCAAATCTATCTGACAACTCTCTGAATTGGTTTGCTTGAGCATCCCAAAAATCCTGTAAATTTTTTTTTCCCTGTATACCTAGCTCATCAGCTAATTGAGCTTTTTCCGATGCAAACTCAGCAAACTGTGCGCTAGCTTCGGAAAGATGATTATACTGATCAGATAAGACGTCAATTGGATCACGACCGGCCTCTATTCCTTTGGATGCCAAATCTTTAATAGTGCCCAAAGCCTGCGAGCTAATATCTAATGCCTGATCGCCAAATTCTCGCAAAAACTCTTCAAACTTATCCCAAAACTCTTGACTCTGTTCAGGCATTTTCACGCTCCTCTAATTTTCAACAAATAAATAGATTTACAGCTATACAAAAAATACAAAATACAAAAAAAAGTTCCTGTACCAATCATCAACATAACAAAAACTGCTCCCAATATTGACTCACAGAACAAATTTGAAAAAACTACCGCCGCCCCATCCACTCGTTGAAGAGGAACACCTATGTAAAGCCCCATTAGCGCTACGATAAAAGTTAAAGCAGAAGAAAATAGATGTTTGATTTCGGAAAAGACATCTGTAGGACTCAAAAAAAACGCTAAAAAAACAGGAAAAATAGCGTTAACTGATAAAATGGCCTTATACAGATATATGACATGCACATTTTCAGGCATGCAAGACAGTATCGAACTAAACGCAGGCACATGAGAAATATCGATAGTGAGAAACCAGCAGAATACTAACAGAGTTAAAGCCCCACAAAGAAACCAATACTTTGCCTCCACTCCTAGCTGATCAATCATAATTAAAACCTATCTTAAAAATTTCTTAAAATTTATTCTCAGTATTAAAATCAGAAAAATTAGTACTGGCGGATGCATTCAAACTTTCAACATATTGTTTCCAGCCAATCGCATGTATCTATGCTTGCCATTGCACATATGGTGCACCCTAATAACAATTAACTCACAAACTCCATTACCGCTCTCTAATACTCTCACTCTTAGCCCTCAACAACGGCGCCAAGAAAAATTCAATTATACGCCGCTTACCCGTTTTCACTTCAGCAGTAACAGCCATGCCTGGCATCAAGTTAACATCTTTGCCGTTAACAACAATGGTATTTTTCGCCATGCGCAGTTGCATGCTGTAAATCAAACCCCGCTGTTCGTCGACAATAGCATCATTGGAAACATTAGAGACTTCCGCATCAATCACGCCGTATTTGGTAAAGGGGAAGGTATGTATTTTTACTTCCGCAGGCATTTCTTCGTGAACAAAGCCAATGTCCTTATTTTCTAGCAAGACTTCCACTTCCAGTTGTTCTTCATCCGGGACGACCAACATCAATTGCTGAGCTTCGGTCACAACACCACCTATGGTATTAATCGCCAGTTCCTGCACGCGGCCAGCCACCGGAGCATAAAGAATTTGTTTGTCATCTAGATCAGTCGCTTTAATTAGCTCTTTGTCCAGCGCGGCAATTTGTCGTTGTTGGTCGGCAATTTGGGTTAGCAAGCTGCCACTGGTTTGGGCGATATGGGTATTGATTTGTTCGCGCACCTCAAACTCCGCCGCCTTTAACTGTTGATAACGTTGTTTTTCGGCCGCTAAGTCTTGCTGATTTTGGATGCGCTCTTGTTTCGCTTGTAGGTAGTCGATTTCAGAAACAAAGTCTTTTTGATGTAACTTTTCTAGGGTACTTGCTCGTTTTGTAGCAATGGGCAGCGTTTGTCTTAGCTTACTGATAATTTCTTTGGAAACCGCTTGTTCGGCCTGGGTTTTATGCAAGCTGCTTTGTAATGATTGGTACTGCGACCAATATTGCTGCCATTGTTGCCAAAGCAGGTGCCGATAGAGTTGCGCTTCCTGATCGCTAGCCGTTGTCGGTAAGCTCAGCGTTAGCTGATCACGGCTAACCACAGGTTGTTTCTCAGCGTCGTTAACCATATCCATGCTGACAGTAGCGTCAATCTGCGCCAGCAACGCTTGACTTACCGCAAGCGTTAGCATTGTCGTATGCAATTCCGATTGCAGGCGGTTTTTATCCGCCGCCGTTAACGTGCCATCCAGTTCGATGAGAGCTTGCCCTTGGGTAACATAGTCGCCTTCATTGACGAGTATGGCTTTGACCACGCCTTTTTCCAGCGGTTGAATCTGTTTAACACGGGAGCTAGGAATGATTTTACCTTCTGCAGAAGCAACGATATTCACTCGACCAAAACAAGCCCAAAGAATACCGATAAGTACCAGAGCCAACAAACTCCAGGCAAGCCAGCGTGTTAACGGGTTAGGCGGCGTTTCTTGAATTTCCAGCGCTGCGGGTAAGAACGCTGCTAGCTCCCGCGATCGTTTGCTATCACCCAATTTATGCCGAGTCTGCCAAGCATCCTTAAAAACAGCTGCCGCACCCATCAGTTATCGTCCTTAACGGTATCGTTAGTATTTCTATCTTTATGAACTGCCCGGCTCGATTCAACACGAAAGGAACCGCGCTCAGGATGGGATGATGTTAAAGTGACGCCATCTTTTTCAGTGATGGCGTTATCCTGTGAATTGTCTACGGTCTGCAATCGCGGTTGATGGCTTTGGTAGCTATAGAGCTTGGCATAATAGCCATTAAGATCAATCAATTGATTGTGATCACCCTGTTCGACAATACGCCCCTTATCCATGACAATAATGCGGTTGCACTGACGCACCGTAGTCAAACGATGCGCGACAATTAGTACGGTGCGCCCTTGACAGATAGAAGTCATATTATCTTGTATGAGGCGTTCAGACTCATAATCCAGTGCGCTGGTGGCCTCGTCAAAAATCAGAATGCGCGGGTTGGTAATCAAGGCACGGGCAATCGCCAAACGCTGCCGCTGACCGCCAGAAAGATTACTACCCTGTTCGCCAACTAAAG
>JANQMK010000077.1 GCA_028280085.1 Pseudomonadales bacterium | reverse complement strand
TTAACATGCGTAGCCACGGCCATGGCCAAGGCTATACCGACCTCAACTTTATCATTCCTGAGCTAGTTCACGAAGTAGTTTATAAGAAAGGCTCGTATTATGCGGATGTCGGTGATTTTTCTGGAACGGGCAGCGCTCATTTAACTACTACCTCCCAACTTGATGCCGATAAGCTTAGTCTTGGTATTGGCGAAGAAGAGTTTGGTCGAATACTGATCTTTGGTGATAACCCAGTAGGGGAGGGTAACCTACTGTATGGCTTTGAACATCAAGTTTATGACGGGCCTTGGCAAGATATCAGTGAAGATGTAGAGAAAACTAACATTTGGCTAAAGCAATCCTGGAGTACAGACAAACAACAATTTGTGATTAGCCTTATGGCCTATGACAATACGTGGAATTCTGCCGATCAAATTCCTGAACGGGCCGTCGCCAGCGGAGCTATTTCCAAGCTGGGTTCATTAGATACCACTGTGGGAGGAGAGTCTAGCCGCTATAGCTTGTCCGGTCATTGGAGTCGACAGTATGACAAGGCGCAACTTAAAGCGGATATCTATGTTATTAATTACGATATGAATCTCTGGTCTAACTTTAGTTATTTCACCAATCCAGGGGGAGATCAATTTCAACAGGTTGACCAGCGCAATATTTATGGTTGGAACTTCGCTTCAATTCGAGCAGGTGAAGTTGGCAATCATATGATGACGAATACATGGGGCACACAATTCCGCCTAGACGATATTGACGAAGTTGGCCTACTGCAAACAGTTTCCCGTAGCGAAACGGGGGTTGTCCGTGTCGACGCAGTAAAACAACACAATATTAGCGTTTATTGGGAAAACGAAATACACTGGACCGACCGGCTACGCAGTATTATCGGCTTACGTTATGATTATTTTGATTTCGATGTTGATACGTTACAGGCTGGTGATACTAGTACACTGGCATTAAATGAAGGTACTAATATCGATGATATTTTTACAAGTTCAATTAGCATTAATTATGCTCTTGCCAGTGATTACGAAACCTATATAAGTGTTGGACAAGGCTTTCACTCCAATGATGCACGCGGTACTACGATAAAAGTTGATCCTACTAATGGTGATCCCATTCAACCGGTTGATCCTCTCGTCGATACCTTGGGCTATGAGGTGGGTATAAGAGCTTTTGTCACCGATAAACTCAATGCATCTATTGCGCTGTGGCATCTTGATATTGATTCAGAATTAATCTTTGTCGGTGATGAAGGTACTACAGAAGACACGGGCATTGGCAGCAAACGTGACGGCATCGAGTTAACAGCTTACTATTATTTCAATGATCAGTGGATTTTGGATTTTGAATACGCCTATACAGACGCGCGTTTAGATAAAAAACTCGATGGTAGTGATACTATTGCAGGTGCACTTGAGACAGTAGTAAGCGCAGGCATCCACCGGGTATTCAGCGAAAGAGTCTATAGTCACATACGCTTTAGGTATTTTGGCGACTACCCGCTCGATAGTGGCGAAAGGGCTGATAGTAGTACGTTGGTGAATCTACGTGTTGGATATACTATAAGTAACAAAGCTGACATATCGTTAGATGTATTGAACCTGTTGGATTCTGACGACCATGATGTTGAATATTTCTATGAATCTCAGTTGGCTGATGAGCCCTCCCCAGTGGGTGATAAACATTTTCATGTTTTCGAACCAAGGAGCTTTCGAGCTAACATAAGTTATAAATTCTAACCTCGCTTAGTATAACACAGCCAATTGATGATAGTGTGAGATATACACATTGATTACTTGGCTAGGTAACTGACTATTCTATTTAAGAAAGCACTGCGCTAAGTTGAACGTATTTATATCAACCTTTCTTAATTATGAGAATAGTCCAGAGTATTTTCCTATTATTGGTGTTTGGTTTTGCTATTTGATTAGTTGTTCTTGGCTGTTGGCTCTAGAATCTGTTTATTGAGCTTAATTACCCAAACTGAGTTGTATGCCTAATTATTTAAATAATTGCCGATTGAACAAACCAAATACAATAAATAGATCACGTCATTACGTTATCAGATTTACTAGTTGTTTCATGCTCGCCATAACTTGTGGTCCAATAATTGCTGACTATAAAGCAACACTATGGCTAGAGTTCGCTGTAAATGTAAATATAGTTTAGAAGACGGCAGGGATGAGTAAAAAACCAGAAGTGCTGTATAACCTCAAGCGTGACTCAGGTGATCAAACCAGCTCTGATAAACAGCCTAAACAGACTGGACCGATCGCAAGTCCGCCGTTTTACCAACACATATTGTTGGTTGTACTTATATCCTATTTCACTTACATGCTTATCGGGCAGGACAGCGTTGGCGTTCCGATGATTGCCTATTCGGAATTTAAAACTGCTGTACGTGATAATCAGGTAGCTGAGGTGAACCTAGAAGGGAGCCATATTACGGGCAAATATCGACATGCAACATACGATAAAAAAAGCGGGAGTAACAGCTTGCAGTTTATGACGAATGTACCCGTTTTTGGTGATGGAGATTTGTTAGCTGAGCTGGATTCATCGGGTGTTATCATCAACGTAAAAAATCCAACCCCTTCATTATGGGTATCAGTCATCTTAAATATTATTCCATGGCTGCTCATTATTGGCTTCTTTTTGTATAGTCGGCGTTTATTAGGTAATGGGCTTGGCGGACGATTAAGCGGATTTGCTGGTTCTAAAGCGAGAAAAATGCTAGCCAGTGATTGCGATACCCGCTTTACTGATGTTGCAGGCTTAGAGAAAGCAAAGCAAGAACTGCAAGAGATTGTCCACTATCTTAAGTCTCCTGATCAATTTGTGCAGATGGGGGCCAAGATGCCAAAAGGTATTTTGATGATGGGCCCCCCCGGTTGCGGCAAAACCTTGTTAGCTCGCGCCATTGCAGGGGAGGCGGGAGTAGCATTTTTTAGTGTTAACGGCTCAGAGTTTGTTGAAATGTTCGTTGGGGTCGGTGCATCACGAGTAAGATCAATGTTTGCAGAAGCGCGAAAGGTCGCGCCTGCTTTAATATTTATTGATGAAATTGATGCGGTTGGCCGAGCACGAGGGGCTGGTCTGGGTGGGGGTAATGATGAACGTGAACAGACCCTTAATCAAATATTATCTGAAATGGATGGTTTTTCGAGAGACGAACCAGTGGTGGTTCTCGCTGCGACGAATAGGCCCGATGTACTCGATCCGGCCTTAATGCGACCAGGACGTTTTGATCGAAAATTGGTATTGGAATTACCACAACGTCCTGCACGACTAGCGATTTTAAAAATTCATTCAAAACGGACACCATTAGCCGCTAATGTTAACTTACCACATATCGCAGCAGAAACGGTCGGTTTTTCCGGAGCCGATTTAGAAAATCTAGTGAATGAAGCGGCTTTGCGTGCTGTGCGAAAACAACGCCGTGTGGTCAATGCTGAAGATTTTGAAAAAGCCCGTGACAGAATAGTCTTGGGGGCAGAATCACGGGAGTTGTTAAATCCTGAAGAGAAAGAAAGAATCGCTTATCATGAAGCAGGCCATGCACTTATCGCTTGGTTGTTACCAACGGCTGATCCGTTAAAACGTATTACTATTATTCCTCATGGTCGCGCACTGGGTGCAACGGAGCAAATACCGAATGAAGATAGACACAATTACACTGAAAATTATTTGCAAGATTTAATTAAGATCTATCTGGGCGGACGTTGTGCTGAACGTTTGGTATTCGACAATGTCAGCTCTGGTGCAGCTGACGATTTAAAGAAAGCAACCGAGTTAGCCCGTAAAATGATTTGCCAATGGGGAATGAATATCGCTCTAGGCCCAATTTCCTTTCCGACGGAAGAAGAGCATCCGTTTCTTGGACGTGATATCGCTGTGGCAAAGAATTTTAGTGAACATTCGTCAGAGGCGATTGACCTGGAAGTAAGGAATTTAATTAAATCAAGTGAAGAAGCCAGTTTCAATTTGCTCAAGAAGCACCGTGCCCAACTCACCCGTTTAGCAACATACTTGTTAGCAAATGAAACCATACATGAACAAGAATTTTCAACTGTATTAGACACTGAGCAACTCGATGCCGGTGATCGAGTAGATATTAACTATAACCAAGTGCTGGAAGAAACAGTACCATAAAACACAATAAGAAACGTAATTGTCCTCTTGCTATACCGCGATAGTGTGTTAGTGAGCATGTGCTGTATACAGCGTTTTAACAAGTTGATCGTATGATAGCTGCTACAATTGGCTTATTATTTATTATCACTATATGACGGCTGGAACATTACTCGTCTGCAAGCTATTCGCGTACAAATAGGTCCGATAATTTCAAAAAATACCGTTGTACTAATAACAATCGTTAGCAATGACTGGCGGTGTTCAGGAAAGTGATTGGCTGCCACAAGGGCCATACCGATGGCGACACCAGCTTGAGGCATTAAGGCTAAACCGATCCAGCGCCGTTCAGCAACTGAGGCCCGACTTAACGTACCCCCTAACCAAGCGCCTAGTATTTTTCCACCAGCACGCGTCAAAACAAATAGTAAGCCGATAAAGCCTAACTGGCTTAATAGTGTAAAATCCAGAGAGGCTCCAGCTAGCACGAAAAAGATAATCATTAATGGTGATTCAATATTTTCAATATCGTGAAAAGCATAGTCATGGTGCTTAGCTAGGTTGGCAATGGTCGCTCCCATCACCATTGCGGTAATTAAAAAGGATACTTCCAGCCATAATGCTAAGCCGCCACAGATGAAAACAAGCCCTAGCGCTTCGGTGAGCATGGGTTCATTAGGTTTAAGTCGTCCCGTTAAATATGCCGCCGGTAACCCAATAACTATTCCCAAGGCAATAGCACCGCCAATATCAATGATGGCGCTAAATAGAGGCGAAGACACGCCATTTATACCCGCTATTTCAGCAGCTAACGTTAATCCAATACTGAATATAATAAGTGCCCATGCGTCATCGATAGCGACTATCCTGAGCAATAAATTACTAAAAGCGCTATTGTCTGATTGCTCTGTTATGGTATCTACTGTGGCCGCCGGGTCGGTTGCGGATGCTATGCAGCCCAACAGAATTGCCAGTGTGATAGGTACACCTGCTAAGCTTAGCCCCCAGGTCACGACAATGACGGTTACTACCGCCGCTGATATTGATATTAACAGGAGCTGTTTACCGCTTTTTAACAGCGCATCCTTGGTAAATTTACTGCCAAGTAAAAAGCCCAACATGAGCAACGCCATATTGGTTACCAGTTGAAACTGATTGATAATATAGTCAGGAACTAAATCGAACCCTTGGCGGCTAACGGCGATACCGAACAACAACAACAGTGTCACTCTCGGTAAAAAAGTGTGTTTACCAATAAAGTTAGTGGCTAGCCCCAGTAACAGTATTCCCCCGACTGATAATAAAAACCCTGCGGTTTGTTCCATAGGTATCTAGATGCGAGTTGGGTATGTCAGTCTTTGTAAATAACGCCGGCCATCTATAGTAGATCGAATTCTAGCGCCATGTTGCTAATGTCCTTTTCTTAATACTTTAGTACTTTAATATTTTAATTCTGCTATTTTCTCTCAGTATATTCGTTTTCTTTCAATAGTTGTTAGCAATGTCTGGGCCGAAAGGATGCCAGTTAACGATCTCGATTTTGTTTTAACCTCCATATAGCGTAATTATCAACAAAAGGGAGCATATCCATACTAATAGTAGGTTTTAAATAGCATTTTCAAGAGAGTAGATATTATGCAAATTATAAACTGGTAGCAAAGTTAAGTTCTTATGATTGCGAATTTTGTCTTTACTTTTTCTCAGCTATGAGAATAGTTGCTTTCTGTATTTTGCACGTTTCCGTGTTTTTCCCCATTGTCTTTCTAATTTTTGCCAGTAGTTAGCATGAATTATCGTGTTTTATCTTTAATTGATTTAAGACAAAAGCGATGGTCTGGAAATTGCTATCTATGTTGCTATGAATTTATGTCGATATGAAGTGCTGCTCGGTGATGCAGAATACAGATAGTATCGCTAGTACTAGTTTTCTGACATATCTTCTTTAATGACAAAAAGGATCATCAACCCAGCAACGGTGACGGAAAGAGAGCCTCATATGCCATATTTGATAAAAGCGTTACTCCTTAGTTTACTAATATTCTCTATGTCAAGCGCACGGGCTGACGCAATTACTGGTATAAACTTCGAAATGGCTAAAGCTGGCAAAGCCTTGCAACATATTTATCCTCTGATAATCAAACAACCCAACCAAATTAGCGATGCAGAAAAAAAATCATTGCAGAAGCATGTTGCCAATCTTAACACCCATATCAATAAGGCCGTTAGCTTAACCAGCAGGCAATCAGAAACCTTTAAAATTTCGTACAATACGATTGTTAGACATTTGGATAAGTCGATGGCTGCACTAGATAATGATCGTTTAGCGTATGCGCAGTCACTGTTAAGGAGCACTACAAACCTTTGTGTCAGTTGTCATACGCAAGATCAAAACGATAGATTTATTACTAAATACCAGTTAGATATAAAATTGGAAGATCCGCTCGATCAAGCTGATTATTACTTTATCACTCGAAACTACGAGCGAGCTTTAGTGGTTTATCAGCAGTTTTTGGCCTCACTTGATACCCTTAATTGGCAAGACAAAACTATCGAAGCGTTGGAGAGGGTGTTGGCCATTTATATCAAGATAGAGCGAAATCCCCAAGACGCCTATCAGTATTTTAATGAGTTATTACAAAAGAAACTGTCTGACAGCAACATCTACGGCGATGTATCACTCTGGTTAAATGGCCTAAAACGAATTATCGATGACGGTTTACCTAACAAAAGTGTGGATTTTAAAACATTACGGCAGTACATGCAGCGTTATATTTTTAAGGACAACAGCGATAGCAGCCAAGCGGGATACTTGGCGTTAAGCGAAAGTGATCGTGTCCCAGCTATTTGGATTCGCAGTTTGGCCTATGAATACCTAAGTAGCCTTTCTACGGCTAAAGAAACACCCACAATATTGTATTGGCTATCTATTATTGACCGTTCATTAGAATATGACATGCATTTTTCGTTAGCAAGTCTGTACTTAGAACAGTGTATTATTGGTTTCTCCGACCACCCTTATGCCAAAAAGTGTTTTGACCTTTATAAGGAGTATCTCACGTTCTCTTATACGGGCTCGAGAGGTACTTTTTTACCGGAAGAGGTAAAACGAGAACTAGATGATTTAAAAACTTACATCAAGTCAAATGACTAACCGACAACTTTTGGTTTAGTGTTGTGCACAGCTACTAGCTTAATCCGATTACAGATAAATATTATAGAGAATAGCAAAATGAGCGAACTAATAAACGAACAGTACGAGACCAACTATCAAGATCTCCTGAAACTACAAGCGGAGTTAGCTGAGCGATTACATGCAATAGAGAAGGATCTATTCCGAAGAACTGAGGCACTATCGCCGAAGTATGCCGAGCAGGCCACAGAAATGGAGAATGCAGAAGTGTTACAAGAGCTGTACGATGAAGGCCGCGAAGAGTTAGCGCTTGTCAAAGCGGCACTTGAACGTTATCAGGCGAATAAATATGGTATTTGTCAACATTGCGGTGCAAAAATATCGGCGGAGCGTTTACAGGCAGTTCCCTATACCGATCGTTGCCGTATTTGTGCGAACGATCAATAAAATAGGTAACGTTATTTCACTACTGTAAGGAGAAAACAATGGAAGATTATAAGCAGATTTTAGTGGCAATTGATTTCGCTGAAGAATGTGAAAAGGTTGTCAAACAGGCGGCCAGTATCGCGACGACTAATGACGCAGAGCTCAATCTAATTCACGTCGTACAACCATTGGCGAGTACCTACAGCACAGGATTGGCAGGCGGTTTTGTGGCGTTGCAAGAAAATGACATTGAAAAGTCCGCCCTTAGCGCTGCACAAGATGAACTGGCTCAAGTGGGCGTAAAGTGGAACATTCCACTATCCAATCAACATGTCGTGCTTGGCTACCCAAAGGATGAAATTCACCGTATGGCAAAAGAACTGGATGCTGACCTTATTGTGATTGGCAGTCATGGTAAGCGGGGTGTTAGGCTTTTGTTAGGGTCAACCGCTAATGCCGTACTACATGGTGCTACCTGTGATGTGTTGGCCGTACGTGTTTAGTACAGCTTGTTTTAGTCGGGGCTAAATTGAGAGACATTAAGCGTATGTTTATTGCGTCCAATAATATTAACAACAATGCAGTAGGTGAGAGCCACATAATAAAGGCTATGATGAATAGCTCTTGTTATCCTCATCAGACTGATAAGATCGAGCTAATTGAAACGCACATATCTTATGTTTTTTTGACAGGCAGTTTTGTTTATAAAATTAAGAAGTCCATTAAGTTTGATTTTGTTGACTACTCATCACTAGCAAGCAGAAAATATTATTGCGAAGAAGAGCTTCGCATCAATCAACGTTATGCTCCCCATTATTATCTTGATATCGTGGCGATTACAAAGAATGACCACGGCGTTATCGAAATAGCAGGGGAGGGTGAGATAATTGAGTACGCAGTAAAGATGAAGCAGTTTCCTCAAGATAGCGTGTTAAGTGAAACCTTTTCGTGTTATGCATCGCAGATAGATTTGTTCGATCAGTTGGGCCAAGTGGTTGCAAATTTTCATCATTCACAGCTAAAAACGGCGCAAAATGATAGTGAGTATGGTAGTTCGCTGATAGTTTGGCAGGCTATGGAAGATAATTTCAACACAATAGCGTCCCTTGATATTGATGCCCCTATAAAAGATATAAAAACCTGGTCCGAACAACAGATTAATACTCTGACCGGTATGTTTGAACAGCGTAAACGAGAGGGTTTTATCCGTGAATGCCACGGAGACCTTCATTTGGGTAATATCGCTGTTATTGACGGTAAACCAGTGCTATTTGATGGGATTGAGTTTAATTCTCAGCTGCGCTATATCGATACTATCAGTGAAATTGCTTTTATCATAGCCGATCTAGAATATAGGTTTGCTTACGAAGCAGCCACGATCTTTCTGAACAGTTATCTTGATATTACGGGCGATTACTTTGGTTTATCATTACTTAACTTTTACAAAGTATATCGTTCGATGGTTCGTGCCAAGATTGCGCTTATTAGGTGCCAGCAAGAACAAGGACCGCATTACAAACGGGAGTATCAGCGCTATTGTCAATTGGCTAAGAGCTATATCACGCAACAACCCAACGAGCTTTTCATTACCCATGGTATTTCAGGTTCAGGCAAAACAACATTGGCAAAAAAAGCTGCCAAGCGATATTGTGCTGTTCATATACGCTCAGATGTTATTAGAAAAAAACTATTTGGGTTGAATGTAATGGATAAAAGCCATTCTTCTCTCAATGAGAATATCTATAGTGCATCAGCTACGGAACAAACCTATGATCATCTTGCGCGTATCAGCGATGTGTTGCTGCAAGCTGGTTTTAATGTCATTGTCGATGCTTCTTTTTTACAACAGGATGCCCGTAGTCAATTTTACAGCTTAGCTAAAGAACATGGTGTTGATTTTTCTATTTTGGACTGCCCAGTATCAAAAGAATTGGCTATACAACGTATCAACGCCAGAGTGGATGACCCGTCCGAAGCAACCTCGGAAATTGTTGAGTATCAAATTGAGCATCAAGATTTACTGACACGAGCGGAAGAGCCCTATCGCACACTTGTATGAGTTTAGCAGTTTTTCTTTTTCATTTTGATATTTCTTTGTATTTTGATATTTCAGAGATATTCTAGATAATCATTTTATTCTTGATTTTTTCTGCGCCAATATTTGTGAATCTCCTCTATCAGTAGCAGGTTTAAGGCAATGAGTAACAACCAACTCCATTGCGACAGGGTGACTGGCTGTAACTGAAGAACGTCAGATAATACCGGCAAATAGGATGCAGAAATATGCAGTAATTGAGCCAGCGGCACGGCAATAACTAATAGGGAGTTACTAAATAGAGGTATGGAAAACAATGATTTGGTCTCGGAACGACTATTTAATGCATGGATATTACCAAATAGTATCATTAGCATTAATGTTAAGTTACGTGCCGATTCGACTGTTTCACCTTGTTGCAATAAAAAGTAATAGACAGTAAATGCCAGACCACCCATCACAACACCGGTAAGTATCACATGCTCAATGATTCTTTTGTCAAAGATTGGCTCACTGGGTGAACGCGGTGGCTTATTCAGTTCACCGCCTTCTTTTGGTTCAAAAGCTAAGGCCACATCCTGTATACCATTAGCAATTAGGTTTAGCCACAGTAGTTGTACCGCAATCATTGGCATGGGTAATCCGGCAAGTACACAGCCGAAAAAGAGTAGAATAGCTGAAAAGCCTGTAGCAATTAATAAGGCAATAACTTTTCGAATATTGTTGTATACTACGCGGCCTTGTTCTATGCCATTCACGATAGAAGCAAAATTATCATCAGTAATAATAATATCTGCCGTTTCCCTGGCTAGATCGGTCCCCCGTTTACCCATGGCAATGCCAACATTAGATTGACGCAAAGCAGGAGCGTCATTAACACCATCGCCGGTAACGGCAACAAAATTTCGATGGCGGATAAAGGTATTGACAATTTGTTCTTTCTGTTTAGGTTCAATGCGAGCGAAAATGCGTGCGGGTAATATAAGCTCATCTATCGGTCTGCCGGCACGCATAGCGTCCTGTATCATCGGGCCTGTTACCACCGATTGTGTACTATCACATAAGCCTAGCTCCATAGCGATAGCTTTCGCCGTATCAGGATGATCACCCGTTACCATAGCAACTTGGATACCACCGTCCAAGCAGCGCTGAATAGCAGCATAAGCCTCTGGCCGAACCGGATCAATCATGCCAACCATGCCAAGAAATGTCATTTGATTGAGCTGCTGTTCTGCCGGTTCACCATTTGCCTGTCGCCTTGCCAGTGCGATGACTCGATAACCTTGGCGCGCTAAATGAATAAACTGCTGTTCTATACCGGCGGTATCAATCGGTACCACGTCATTACCACAAAGCATGTGGGAACTCATACTTAGTACTTTTTCTGGACTACCTTTAACGTATAGACATGTCTGATTGCCATCGCGATTGAGGCTGCCGCTAAAAGCTCGTTCAGATTCGTAGGGAATTAAGTCCAGTCTTTGTCGTTGTTGGTTGATCTGTTTAAGTGATAGTCCGAGTTTCTTAGCGAATACCAAAAATGCAACATCGACAATATCACCATCAGATACCCATTCACCACCACTGTAATCCAGATGGCTTTCATTAGCCAGTACACCGGTAATGCATAGGCTACGCAGTCTCTCACTATCATCACCATGGATCTCCCCACCAGGAGTCACACCTTCACCACTGATTTGATAACAACTACCATCAGGTAATATTGCTTCACGGATGGTTAACTCATTGACGGTCAATGTGCCAGTTTTATCAGAGCAAATAAACGTACATGAGCCAAGCGCTTCAACGGCTATTAACTTGCGAATGATGACATTAAGTTTAGCCATCCGCCTCATACCAATTGCTAATGCCACCGTCAGGGCGGCGGGTAGTCCTTCCGGTATAGTTGAGACAGCAAGCCCTATGGTCATCAATAGGATGCCCTCGGTGGTATAACCACCTTTTATTAGCATTAGACTTGCCAGCAACGCGATGGCGATAAAAATGGCCAGGGCAACTTGGTAGGTGAAGTGCCGAATTCTGATCATCAATGGTGGTTCTGACAGTCGTTCGGCCGTTACTTGTTTAGCAATGTTACCAATTTGAGTGTCGAGACCTGTCGCATCGACGATGCCCTGGCCTCGACCATGTGTGATAATTGTGCCGGCAAAACACTCGTTAACTCTATCTGACAAGGGAGCATTTGACATCACATCGACATTGACAGTTTTGCTGACCGCAAGAGATTCACCTGTTAGCATAGATTCGTCAACAGCGAGGCTTTGACAATTAATCAACGTTACATCTGCAGGTACTTTATCGCCGGAAGATAACAACACGAGGTCGCCAGGTACGACCTCGTCAACTTGAATTTTTTGTGCGATACCATCTCGAACTACATGCGTTGAGCCTCTGATCATACTGCGAAGCGCACCGGCTGAGCGTTGTGCCGAGTATTCTTGTACGGTACCAATGCCGGCGTTTAGTAGCAACACGACGCAGATAAATATACCGCTGGGTATTTGTGCTAACAGGAATGAAGCCGTAGCAGCAATAACTAGGATGTAGATAAAGGGACTTAGAAACTGGTGAATAAAAATGCTAAAGATAGAGGGTAGAGCTGGCTCTGGCAGTAAATTAGGGCCGTGAATTTGTAATCGCTTTTTGGCGTCTTGTTGGGTTAAACCAAGTTCCTTAGTCGAATGATCCATTGCCTGCTCAGTGTTTTAGCTTTAGTCTCGAGCCGTTAATTTGCAAGATTGGAACCAACCAGAATTTTTGTTAGGTATTGTGTAACAATACCCCACAGCGCTATGACTATCGGCTTTTTTTAATTATTCACAGATTTGCTAACGTCTTTGCTTCCCAAGTTTAAGAAAAATATTCCTAAATTTGAGTTTTCCTAACTCGGATCTACAGTCCAAATAAACAGTGCACCTGCTAATTTTTAGCGGTATTTGTCAGGCTGTCTGGCGTGTCAATTGATATATCTTAATTTATAATTCTAAGGCACAGCAGTACAGCGAGGATCTCTATTGCGCTCATTTGCGATAAAAGTATCACCAACCGGAAGTTGGACACAACCGTGAGTGTCGAGACAAATAAAATCAAATGCTCTTGCGTCTTCGTGGCAATCGCGGCAGCCACCAAAAAAGTTTGATATTTCAGAGCGACCTCGTTCGCGAATAATTGTACCTTCTGCATCAACATAGAGTTTTAAGTATTCCCAGTCATTGTTTTCCGGATCATAGCCGGGTGCGCGCTTTACCATTGCCTCAGTAGGAAACAGTTGGACAATAGTCCCT
>JANQMK010000050.1 GCA_028280085.1 Pseudomonadales bacterium | reverse complement strand
TAGGGTTCCGGTGGTCTAAAAGCCCGAATTTCCGCGGCTACTTGTCCAACTAGCTGTTTATCAATGCCTGTAAGGACTATCTCCGTTTGCGTCGGAGTCTCAGCTTTGATGCCATCAGGTAACTGATAATCAATAGGGTGTGAGAACCCCAATGTTAAATTCAGCGTACTACCTGACGCTTTCGCGCGGTAACCGACACCATTAAGCTGCAACTTTTTCTCAAAGCCCTTGCTCACACCAATAACCATATTATTTACCAACGCACGCGTTGTACCAGAAAGTGCGCGAGCTTGACGATCACCAGACTTAGCTTTAAACGTTAAGACGTTATCATTCTTGATGACCTCAACAGATTCGTGCACTGTCAATGACAATGACCCTTTACCGCCTTTCAGTGTTAGGCCTTGACCTGACTGAGTCATTTCCACGCCAGCAGGCAACTCTACCGGGCTATTTGCTACTCTAGACATAGTAAAATCTCATCTCATAAGACTTAGAACACAGTACATAATATTTCTCCGCCCACACCGGCGGCGCGTGCAGCTCTGTCCGTCATAACACCTTTATTAGTAGATACAATGGCTACACCCAACCCCCCCCTAATACTGGGAAGATCTTCTTTTGATGCATAATATCGCAAGCCCGGCCGACTAGCCCGATTAATATCAGCAATAACAGCCTTACCTTCAAAATACTTCAATTCAATATTCAATTCCGGTTTTGCACCCTCTACAATACCAAAATCGGTGATATAGCCTTCGTCCTTTAATACTTTGCTGATCGCAACTTTAATTTTCGACGACGGCATGCTTACAGATTTTTTTTCTGCCCGCTGAGCATTCCTAATCCGTGTTAGCATATCAGCAATAGGATCTTGCATACTCATAACTAAATCTCTCCAAACCAAATGCTTTGGCTATCTGCCTACTTTTTCTATTTACTATCTATTGCTATTTATTGTTTCTACGTAAATCCCAACGTTCTGTCAAAATACCGAACTACCAGCTAGCTTTAACTAGACCGGGAACATCACCCCTCATTGCCGCTTCGCGTAACTTAATTCTGCTTAAGCCAAACTTACGATAAACAGCATGTGGGCGCCCCGTAATTCGACAACGTCTCACTTGGCGACACGGGCTGGCATTACGCGGAAGCTTCTGCAACTTCATTTGCGCATCCCATTTTTCGTCATCAGTAGCATTGACATCACTAATAATAGACTTTAATGCTGCTCGCTTTTGTGCGTATTTTGCTACCATTTTAGCCCTTTTATTCTCTCGAGCCACCATTGATCTTTTTGCCATGTTAAGCCTCTTAAAATGCAAGCCTACGTGCCTGCCTTATACTTAATACTTACGCTATCTATATCCAAACTAACTCTGATTCTATTAACACTAAAAGCCTCTATTTAAACGGCACGTTAAAAGCCTTAAGTAAAGCGCGACCTTCTTCATCAGTGCGGGCACTAGTGGTAATAACAATATCCAAGCCACGGAGCGTATCGATTTTATCGTAGTCAATTTCAGGAAATATAATCTGTTCACTAACACCCATCGCGTAGTTGCCACGGCCGTCAAACGACTTCGCACTTAAACCTCGAAAGTCACGGACACGCGGGATAGCGATATTAACTAAGCGATCCAAAAACTCATACATACGCTTTCTTCGCAACGTGACTTTACAACCAATTGGCCACCCTTCCCGAACCTTAAAGCCCGCAATTGACTTACGAGCTTTAGTGACAATTGGCTTTTGTCCGGCAATTAAGGCCATATCATTTTGGGCATTTTCTAAAACTTTTTTGTCAGCTAGCGCGCCACCCACGCCCATATTTAAGGTAATCTTTGTAATGCGAGGTACTTCCATGACGTTTTGCAGTCCTAGCTCTTCTTTAAGCTTGGGGGCAATTTCATTTTTATAAACTTCAGCTAATCTTGCCATTTTATTTACCTAATTCTTACTAACCTTAACGTTTTACTAACCTATACGCTTATCAATTTATCGCGAAGCAAACTCACTATTAGTGTCGCTCGTCATTACACTCACTGATACATTAAACTGCGCCGTTTAACCCTTGCTTTAGCTAAATTTGTTCGCCCGAAGACTTAAATATGCGAACCTTTTTGCCATCTTCTAAAATTTTAAATCCTACTCGATCTGCCTTACTGGTAGAGTCATTAAAAATCGCCACGTTAGATACTTGCAACGGGGCTTCCTTTTCAACAATACCGCCCGGGACCCCCCTATTGGGATCAGGTTTGGTGTGCTTTTTTATAATATTTACGCCCTTAACAATGATCTTGCTATCATCTACAACTTTGGAAACCGTACCACGCTTGCCCTTATCTTTACCGGCAATCACGATAACCTCATCATCACGTTTAATCTTACGCATTGTTCTGCCCTCTCTCAGCGCCTAAAGTACTTCAGGTGCTAAAGATATAATTTTCATGAACTTTTCTGACCGCAATTCACGTGTAACCGGGCCAAAAATACGCGTGCCAATTGGTGCCTGAGATGCATTTAGCAATACAGCGGCATTATCATCGAACTTAATCAACGAACCATCAGGCCGACGCACACCTTTTTTAGTTCTAACTACCACTGCCGTCATAACCTGGCCTTTCTTAACTTTGCCACGTGGTATGGCCTCTTTAACAGTGACTTTAATAAGATCACCTACCGAAGCATAACGACGGTGTGAACCACCCAGTACCTTGATGCACATAACGCGACGAGCGCCACTATTATCCGCAACTTCTAAATAGGTTTGAGTTTGAATCATTACCTTAACTCCAAACTTTCATCATCTTTATACTTCAGCAGCACGTTCTACAACGTTAAGCAGCGTCCAAGATTTAGTTTTTGATAGTGGGCGGGATTCTTGTATCGTAACAATATCTCCCATATTGCCTTCATTATCCTGATCATGAGCTTTAATTTTGGTAGACTTCGTCATGTACTTACCATAAATAGGGTGCTTCACGCGACGCTCTATTAAAACAACAATCGTTTTGTCCATTTTGTTGCTGACAACCTTGCCGACGGCCGTACGTGCTATTTTCTTTTCGTCGCTCATATTACTCGCTTGCCCCTTGTGCACTCTTCTCAGTCAACAATGTTTTCACTCTCGCAATATCACGCCTAGTTTCTTTCAATAAATGAGATTGGCCCAGTTGGCCAGTAGACTTTTGAATACGCAACTTAAACTGTTCAGACAATAAATCAATGAGCTGTTTATTCAGTTCTTCAACTGACTTTTCACGTAGTTCGCTTGCTTTCATCACATTACCGACCTTTTAACAAATGTTGTAGGCACCGGTAGTTTTGCCGCTGCTAAGCCAAATGCTTCTCTCGCTAAACTTTCTGGTACACCTTCAACTTCATAAAGAACTTTACCAGGCTGAATCTGAGCCACCCAATATTCAACATTACCTTTACCTTTACCCTGTCTTACCTCTAATGGCTTCTGAGTAATAGGCTTATCGGGAAAGACGCGAATCCATATCTTACCACCACGTTTTACATGGCGCGTCATTGCTCTACGAGCAGCTTCAATTTGTCGAGCGGTGATACGTCCACGGCCTGTAGCCTTTAATGCAAACTCACCAAAACTAACCGAGCTACCTCTATGTGCTAGACCGCGGTTACGCCCTTTGTGCTGTTTACGAAACTTTGTACGCTTTGGTTGCAACATAGTCTGCGTACCCCTTAGTTAAAACTTTTCTTAGCTTTTGGTGCAGCAGGTACTTCTTCCTCAGTGCCAATAATCTCACCTTTGAAAATCCAAACCTTTACACCTAAAACACCATAGGTTGTATGAGCCTCGTAGGTCCCATAATCAATATCTGCTCTCAACGTATGCAACGGTACACGGCCTTCGCGATACCACTCAGAGCGAGCAATTTCTGCCCCCCCTAAACGACCACCAACCTGAACCTTTACGCCTTCGGCACCTTGGCGCATGGCATTTTGTACAATACGTTTCATAGCTCGACGAAACATAACGCGACGCTCAAGTTGCTGTGCAATATTCTGAGCAGCTAATTTTGCATCGAGATCAGGTTTGCGAATTTCCTCTATATTGATATGAACCGGTACTCCCATCCGACCACCGATATCCTGCCTTAGCTTTTCCACGTCTTCGCCTTTTTTGCCAATCACGACGCCTGGGCGAGCCGTATGAATAGTGATGCGTGCAGACTGTGCCGGTCGTTCAATATCAACACGGCTAACCGACGCGTGAGCCAGTTTTTTCTCAACATATTCACGCACCTTTAAATCTACATAGAGCTTCTCGGCATAATCACCTTTATCCGCATACCAAGTAGACGTATGCTTTTTGATGATACCCAGTCGAATCCCAGTAGGATGTACTTTTTGACCCATTTGGCCTTCTCCTAATAAGAACTTAGCTATCGGCAACTTTAACGGTAATATGGCAAGACCGTTTCAAAATACGATCGGCACGCCCTTTGGCCCGCGGCCTAATGCGTTTCATCGTCAAGCCCTCATCTACAAAAATCGTCGAAACCTTCAGTTCGTCGACATCTGCTCCCTCATTGTGCTCTGCGTTTGCGATAGCCGAATCTAAAACTTTCTTAATAATCGCAGCGCCCTTTTTGGGGCTGAAAGTAAGGATATCTAACGCTTCCTCAACAGGCTTACCGCGAACTTGATCAGCCACTAAACGAGCTTTCTGAGCAGATAACCGCGCACCTTTTAATTTCGCAGTAACTTCCATCTTATTTAACCCCTCAATAAACCCGCTTAGCGTTTCGCTTTTTTATCGGCGGCATGCCCACGAAAAGTACGGGTAACCGCAAATTCTCCCAATTTGTGGCCAACCATATCTTCGGTCATATAGACCGGCACATGCTGACGACCATTGTGAACAGCGATGGTCAAGCCAACCATCTCTGGTGAAACCATTGAACGACGGGACCATGTCTTTATTGGTCTCTTATCATTTGATTCCACCGCGACCTCAACCTTCTTCATTAGATGAAGATCAATAAAAGGGCCTTTTTTTAGTGAACGTGGCACAGTTTGAGTCCTCTTTCTAACACTTACTTTATATCAGTTCCTTACTTGGCACCGCGACGACGTACAACCATCTTGTCCGTGCGCTTGTTCTTTCTAGTTTTGTATCCCTTAGTTGGTACACCCCAAGGCGTCACAGGATGGCGGCCACCAGAGGTACGTCCTTCACCACCACCATGGGGGTGGTCAACTGGATTCATCGCCACACCGCGAACGGTCGGGCGCACACCTCGCCAACGAGACGCGCCAGCCTTACCAAGCGAACGCAAATTATGTTCGCTATTAGATACTTCACCTAAAGTCGCTCGACATTCCGATAAAATCTTTCGCATTTCACCCGACCGCAGCCTCAGTGTTGCATAGCTACCCTCACGGGCTACCAACTGCGCGGAAGTACCTGCCGACCGAGCAATCTGAGCACCTTTACCTGGCTTTAGCTCAATACAGTGCACCGTGCTACCAACCGGTATATTACGTAATGGCAGGGTATTACCGACTTTAATAGGCGCAGCATCACCAGAGACAATTTGCGCACCAGCACTAAGTCCCTTTGGCGCAATGATATAACGCCTTTCGCCATCTAAATAACAAACTAACGCAATGTAGGCGCTACGATTCGGGTCATATTCAATTCTTTCAACCTTGGCTGGCACATCGTCTTTATTGCGGCGAAAGTCAATAATCCGGTAATGTTGCTTGTGACCGCCGCCAACGTGTCGCGTGGTAATACGACCTGAATTGTTCCGTCCTCCCGTTTTGCTCTTCTTTTCCAGTAAAGGCGCATACGGATCGCCTTTATGAATATCGGGATTCACAATATTAACAACAAATCTACGACCCGGAGAGGTTGGTTTTCTTTTTACAATTGCCATTAGAACAAACTCTCCTTAGTCCGCCAGCTCTAAATCAATATCGTGACCTTCAGCCAAACGAACATAGGCCTTCTTCCAGTCACTCTTTTTGGTATAGCCAAAACGGTTGCGCTTAAGCTTACCCTTCACCATTAGCGTTTGCACTTGTTCAACTTTGACATTAAACAGCTTTTCTACCGCTAATTTAATTTCACGCTTGTTAGCATTTTTCGCCACCTTAAAAATCATCTGGCGATCAATCTCAGCAGATATGGTCGCTTTCTCAGAGATGTGAGGACCCATAAGTACTTGATATAAGCGCTCTTGATTCATCCCAGCACCTCCTCAATCTTCTTCAGCGCAGGCACCGTTAGCATCACCTTATCGTGACCAATGAGGCTCACAGGATCGATGGCTTGCACATCTCTCACATCGACATTAGGTAAATTCCTAGCTGCCAGATATAAATTCTTAGAGAGTTCGTCGGTAACAATCAACACACTGTTAAGTTCAAACTCACCCAGTTTTTGCACAAGCCCTTTAGTTTTCGGTTGATCAACATCGAAGTCGTTCACGACCAACAGGCGCTCTTGGCGTGCCAGCTCAGAAAAAATCGAACGCAACGCAGCGCGATACATTTTCTTATTAACTT
>JANQMK010000488.1 GCA_028280085.1 Pseudomonadales bacterium | reverse complement strand
GCTCTGTCCTTGAAACCAGCACCAACCGGCTATAAAAACAATTGCTCGATGATACCCCTAGTGAGTTAAGATCAGGCCATAACATAGCAATAAAACCTTCAGTCTGAAGCCAAGTCGATTTATACTGCTATTCATATTTTTATGTCGACTATAATGGAAAGGTCACATGACCAAAACCGACCAGCTTTTTGGGCAATTATCCCTGCTACAACAGGGTAATCGGCGTGCTTTGGCTAAAGCTATTACCTTGGTAGAGAGCAAACTTGATACACATCGAGAAATTGCTCAACAAATCCTCGAAGAAATTCTACCACTAACCGGCAATAGTATCCGCATTGGTATTACAGGCATTCCAGGAGTCGGTAAATCTACCTTCATCGAAACCTTTGGCTTATATTTAATTCGCCAGGGGAAAAAAGTCGCCGTGTTAGCCGTTGACCCAAGCTCTCCCATTGTTGGTGGAAGTATTTTGGGCGATAAAACTCGCATGGAACAATTGTCTCGTAATGATAATGCATTTATTCGCCCTTCACCGTCAGAAGGTGCACTAGGTGGGGTAGCGAATAAAACACGTGAATCAATGCTATTGTGTGAAGCCGCTGGTTATGACGTTATTTTGGTTGAAACCGTAGGGGTTGGCCAATCAGAATATGAAGTCGCTAGCATGGTAGATTTTTTTCTCGTTCTCATGCTACCGAATTCAGGTGACGAACTACAAGGTATCAAACGCGGCATTATGGAATTAGCAGATGGATTGATAATCAACAAGGCTGACGGAGACAGTATTAACCATGCGAATCGCACTCAACAGCACTTTCAAAATGCTTTTCATCTGTTAAAACCTAGCAATTTCTGGTCGCCTAAAGTCATGACATGTTCAGCATTAGAGAATAAAAACATTGATGCTATCTGGCATATGATACTAGAATATCAAGCTGAAGCTATCAAACACAATGCTTTTGATGAAAAGCGAACACGACAAAATTCAGAATGGATGCATAGTCTAATGCATGAAATGGTTCAACGACGTTTAATGCAGGAGCCTACGGTAAAAGAAAAATTGTCCCAACTTGAAGCCGAAGTTATTAAAGGACAGACTACACCTTATGCTGCTGCCAAACAAATTATAGACCTTTTATAGCGACCCAATATGGAACAAAGATATGCTTGAAATTAGCCAAAGACTAAATGAATTTTTTGACAAATATCTACCTATCGCCGACCATATTGGCATGAGGGTCGATGACTATGATGGTAAATCTTTGACCCTCTACGCCCCCCTCAAACCCAATATTAATGACAAGCAAACGGCGTTTGGTGGTAGCCTCTACTGTCTATGTGTCACCTCTAGCTGGGGGATGACTTACCTAAAAAGCTTGGAACATAATATTGAAACCCCCAATATTATGGTAACTAACGCCAATATTCGATACCTGTTGCCGGTCGATTCATGCATAAGATCAACCTGCCTCTGCCCGCAAGATAGTTCATTTGATACATTTTTTACATATTATGAAGAAAAAGGTACAGCGACAATAACCCTGCACTCAACCATAACCGTTAATAACAAAGAAGCTGTATTGTGTGAAGCAGAATACATGATTCGTCGATAAGAGTGTTCTGCTTTAAAGTTAGGTAGATAGCAGTTCGTGCCACGATGTGAAATATAAAAGTTTATGAAATATGAAAGTTGCTGTCGGTTCTTCTAGTTTTTACAGCATTAAACAGGACACACGTTTACGAGAAAATCATAATCAGAAAAGCCATACCTAACAATTTACCATCTAGTAACAATGTACCATCTCGATAAAAGTATGGCCGAATTACTCAGTACTACCTATTCCTAAAAGGCGCTACGACTTAAATTTTGCCACTAACGTTTTCAAGTCTTGCGATAATGATGATAACTGATTAGCTGACAAGCTTGTTTTGTCTGCGCCTTCAGCGGCATTAGTAGCGATGTCAGCAATATTGACGACTGCTCGTTGTAGCTCTTCAGCCACTGCACCCTGTTCTTCTGCAGCCGTAGAAATTTGTGTATTAGTATCAGTAATGCCGTCTACTAGACCCTTAATATTTGTCAATGCTTCAATAGCACCAAAAACTTCCTCTACACCAAGATTGGCATTCTTCATGCCCTCTTCCATGGCGCTAACTGCACTCTGCACACCATCTTGTAAAGTTTCAATCAACTCTTGAATCTCTGTGGTTGAATCTTGCGTGCGCTGTGCCAGGGTACGGACCTCATCCGCTACCACAGCAAATCCACGTCCCGATTCGCCTGCTCGAGCTGCCTCAATTGCAGCATTAAGTGCAAGCAAATTAGTTTGGTCGGCAATACCACGAATAACATCTAACACCGAACCAATATTGCCACTGTCGACCTCTAGCTGGCGTACTACTTCAGCAGCCGCTTCCACCTGACTGGATAGGCTTTTAACAGTATTGCCCGCGTGTGAAATAATAGATTCGCCCTGTTTAGTTGCATCTTGTACTCTATTCGCAGAATCAGCAGCCTCCACGGCATTACGTGCAACATCTTGGCTTGTCGAAGTCAATTGAGTAATCGCTGTTGCTAACTGGCTAGTCTGCTCCTGCTGAGCCCGGCTGCCTGCATTCGACTTTTCAGCAATATTGGCACTTTCGTCGGCTACTTCGCTTAATTTGCCCGTTGCATCAGACACATCTTGCACGATATCGGCAATTGTCTTAACAAAACTATTAAAATGAGTGGCTATTTCCGCTAGTTCGTCAGTACCAGTAACTTTAATACTCGCGGTAAGATTACCTTCACCTTCTGCAATATCTAACAGTCGCCCATTAATCGAATCGAGCCGTTTGGTAATGTTGTGTCCAATCCACATAATCATACCAAGCACAACACTACCCACTCCCAGTGTTAACCAAAGTAAGCCACTGACACTCTCTCCACCTTCACTGCCACCGCTCAGCAGCGTAAAAGCAATAAGCAAAAGATTTGCTGATACTATGATGGAGAGTACAAAAAACTTAGCTTTAATTGACATTTTTCCTTGTCCTATACAATACAATTAAACAAGCTGACTACTACTTGGGAAAAACCCTCGCTTCTTTTAACAATAGCCTGCCCTTTAACAGCTATCAATTTTGCATAGGCTTCTCATCAAACAATTTGCTATTAAAACACTAGTGACTTAAAGGACATCTTATATAGGTTAAAAATAGTACAAAAACAACGCATAAACACCATTCCGTGTCAGTTATTGGTATCAAAAGCACTTGAACTAACCACCTATTTACGTAAACTCGCGGTGGCGTCACTATTTGTATTGTACAAATAACAATCTAAATACAGCTTGTTTTTGTCTCTCTGAATGAGATCGCTATCTACGCTGCCCCACGCACGGCGACAGCACTAACACCTTGCAAGCTAGTCGATCAGCTACTGGTTCAATATTAAGAAAATACTGACAGAATATGACCACTAGAGCGACTATCAATGATTAACTCAGCCAGGCCCGATTCCATGGATTTAGGACATTTACGCAGAGAATACCTTAAAGGCGGCTTAAACCGAGAAGATCTCGACAGTGACCCTATTGCACAGTTTGATAGGTGGTTTGTTCAGGCTAAAAACGCTCAAATTATCGATCCTAATGCCATGACCCTGGCAACAGTTAACGACAATGGCCAGCCGTCACAACGAGTTGTGCTGCTAAAATCCTTCGACCACCATGGGTTCGTTTTTTATACCAATCTAGAAAGTACTAAAGCGCAACAAATTGCAAAAAATGCTCGCGTCAGCCTGCACTTTGGTTGGTTGCCACTAGATCGCCAGGTCATTATTGCTGGCCAAGCAGAAAGACTTTCACATAAAGAAGCCTTAACTTACTTCCTAACTCGACCACGCGAAAGTCAAATAGCCGCTTGGATTTCGAACCAAAGCCAAAAAATTTCGACTCGCCAAATATTAGAACAGAAATTTGCAGAGTTTAAGACAAAGTTCGCCACCACAGGACAACTCTCTTTACCGTCATTTTGGGGTGGCTACAGAGTAGCCCCCTCTGAAATCGAATTCTGGCAAGGGCGGGAAAACAGATTACACGATCGGTTCCTCTATACAGTAACAACGCAAGGGAAGTGGGACATCGATCGTTTAGCGCCTTAAATACCCTTATCGCACTTCGTCATTATTTTGCAACATTATGCTATCACCATACCGATTACCTAATCGACATTATTACCATAGGCATCAAATAGGACATGGTTTTCCTGAACCAAATCAATTTACTATTGTCGATATCTAATAATAGTGTAGGGTTTACCTTTTGCTAGATGTTAACTAGAATGAATGTGAGTTTTTGAGGTTTCACAGGCAAGCAGTGCCACTGCTGTTTTCATGGAAGAGTCATATGCCTGAGCATTACGACAGTGTTAACAATAGTGCTAACACCTATAACGGTAAATATGGCAGTAACAGTGAAAAAACCTGGCAACAGACCTTCATTCATCATCCACCAGATATATCATTAGATTACACACTTAACGCTCACCATAACCAACTTTGCTTGCCCCTAAGCACACCAATACCTAATAAAGGCGGTCTTATTTTTGAAACCAAAGAACGGCTCGTTATCGGTTCCGCTGTCAATCTAAAAATCACTCCCTTTCGCACAACTATACGGGCTACGGGTATAGTAACCCAGTGCTGCAAAAGAAAAGATCACTATAAAATTGGCGTCAAATTTGTTAATAGCGAAGATGCCTTTCGAGTCAGAATGGCCGAACAAGCTTGTCATATTCAACACTATAAAAATCAACGCCAAAAAACTTGCGGAAAAAAAATTTCTCTGCAGAAAGCAGCTCTTGAATGGATAGAAACTCGGGGCGCTTCATTCCCAAACCCGCAATAATGTTAGCATCCATATTGCATAAGCAAACTATGTCAACCAATGTCTAACTAAAGCAACATACAACTATCAGCATCACGAGCTTTCGCAAAAACATAAAACCCGATTGCCAAACTTGCTAAAATATTTGTACTTTAGAGTCGTCAACTTTGGAACATATTTTTCTCACGGAAGAGCTGTAGTAATCAGCCGCGTGACGCTGTTTTTCGCTTCCGCCAGGAGAATGGTATTTACCAACAGCCACCCACCAATCCTTTGTTTCTTCATATCGTTGGCGTAGTATTTTTGCGCCAACATTTAAATTAGTTACCGGATCAAAAATTTCAGTTTCTCTATCAAAATAACTTTTATTCCAGCGCCAATTAATCTGCATAGCCCCGACGTCAATTAATTCTGTTCTTCGTTTCGCCTCTTGAAAAGCGGCATAGGCTTCCCTCTTTGAATCATAATAGTAAGACTTGCCTTGTATGTTCATAGTCCAAGACCAAGGATAGCCATTTTTATCGACACGCTTGCTTTCCTGGATTGCAATGCAATAAAGAATATCAGCAGGTACGTTGTTACTTTCGGCAATACTCCGGTAAATTACTGGCACAGAGACTTCCGCACGAACAAAACCACTCAACCAGAGCGACATCACTAATAGGACACAACAATTTCTACCTTCTGACATAAATAACATCTCACAACTCTACCTTTTAGCTTGCCGATATAACCCCTTAATCCAAGCAGAAAACCGTTGCCAATACGCGATTACCTCTTTGCCCAACAGAGGAATAGCCAGCCACCATGTTATTTCAGCAAAGATAAAAACTCCGCTGCCCCAGGTAATTTTAGTTTCCGTGGTCAGCGGCAAAAATGGAATCGATGGCAACAAAATCCAAGCGATGCAAGAGATAGCTAATAGGCCATAGCCAATCATTCTTCTCATGTGAATGACCACCCCTTACATAAGGAATTTAAAGCCAGTTACCAAAAGTCTACCACTAGACCACCATTATCGCTAAAACCCCATCACATCCATAGGAATTTTGCTGTCGCTAAGCGCTGAAGACCAAAAACTTCATGGCATTATCTCCAAATCAATGATAGCCAGAGAAAAATTTGGACAAAACCTTACTTTTTTGAGGGTTTGATGTAAAATGAAGCCTCGAATTTAATAATACCCATGCACTGGACTTACACTCCAGCTAGCAGAATAAAGGAAATACCCATGCCCCAAGTTGTCGTCGCCGCACTGTATAAATTTGTTCGCCTAGAAGACTACGAAGCTATTAGACAGCCGCTGCTCGATACCATGCTAAGCAACAACATCAAAGGCACATTATTGTTAGCTAATGAAGGTATTAATGGCACCATCGCTGGTGATCGAAAAGGCGTTGATAAGCTGCTTGCTTGGCTTAAATCTGATCCAAGGTTGACTGATTTAGACCACAAAGAATCATTCGATACAGAGATGCCATTTTATCGTACCAAAGTGAAGTTGAAAAAAGAAATTGTAACCATGGGCGTTGAAGGAATTGATCCCAATCAGTCAGTTGGTACCTATGTGGCCCCTAAAGACTGGAATCAGCTCATTGCCGATCCAAATGTTACAGTCATCGATACCCGCAACAATTACGAAGTCGAAATTGGCACATTTAAAAATGCCGTCAATCCAAACACCGAAACTTTTCGCGAATTTCCTCAATATGTTAAAGCGAACCTCGATCCTAATGCTAACAAAAAAGTCGCGATGTTTTGCACCGGCGGCATTCGTTGCGAAAAATCAACCGCTTACTTAAAAGAGCAAGGCTTTAAAGAGGTATATCATCTCAAAGGCGGCATCCTAAAGTACTTAGAAGAAATACCAGAGAAAGATTCTCTATGGCAAGGTGACTGTTTTGTTTTTGACAACCGCGTTGCGGTGAACCACACGCTAGAAAAAGGCAACTATGATCAATGCCATGCCTGTCGCTTACCCATTACAAAAAAAGATATGCAAAGCGATAAATATGTCAAAGGTGTTAGCTGTCCATTTTGTTTTGATAAACACACCGCTAAACAACAACAGCGTTTTATGGAACGCGAAAAACAGGTTCAATTAGCAAAATGCCGAGGTGAAACGCATATTGGTGCTGATGCTATTAAAGCTCATGAAAAGCATCGATATCTAAAGCAACGAAAAAGAGAGTTACAAAAACAACACAATGCAGATCACTGCTGAGCTTAATATAAATCAAGTATGTCGATATTTAATGAAGTTTATTTCTTTGACTGTTACTTCTGTGTTCGCTTGAACAGATTAACTGCTGTATTGTCGAGCTAAAAAAGCACTAAGACAATGAATAGAATTGAGATCCTTACAGTCGACATCACCAGCCTAGTTATCGACGCAATCGTTAACGCCGCAAACACCTCTCTTTTAGGTGGCGGTGGCGTCGACGGCGCCATCCATCGCGCAGCAGGACAAAAGCTAACTGAAGAATGTCGTTCGCTCAACGGCTGTCATACCGGCCAGGCAAAAATAACCGGCGGCTATAATCTCAGAGCTAAACACGTTATTCACACAGTTGGACCTGTTTGGAACGGTGGACATCAAAATGAACCCGAATTGTTAGCAAACTGCTATAGGAACAGTTTAAAACGAGCAAAGTCACAAGGTCTGCATAGCATCGCCTTTCCCGCTATCAGTTGTGGCATCTACGGTTACCCCATCGACCAGGCCTGCAGAATAGCGATGAAAGAAGTGACTAGCTTTCTGAAATCAGACACTCAAATTAAGAAAGTTATCTTCGCCTGTTTTGAAGCCGAGGTAAAAGCTGCTTTAGAACAATGCTATAAAAACTACCAGAGCAAATAAGATATAAGGTTTGCAGTGTATGTACCTGTTTGCCTCGCCAAGCGAGGCAATATGCATGAGCCACAACCAATATCTAGATTACATCGATGATTGAAATTGCTTCATTAATGCTTCGAGATTTACCCTGGATTCTGCAATAAAGTTAACGTGGCCAAGCTTACGACCCGGCCGAGATGTCTTATGATACCAATGCAATGTAGAGCCATCAGTTAACAAATGCGTAGGCGGGCTTTTAGTCCCCAATAGATTGAGCATACCTGTAACACTATGGAGTTTTGTTTTGCCCAATGGCAAGCCTGAGATCGCACGTATATGGTTCTCGAATTGACAAGTATAAGCGCCCTCCTGCGTCCAGTGACCACTGTTATGCACTCTCGGCGCAAGCTCATTAACTAAAATCTGCTCCTTAGTTACAAAGCACTCCATCGCTATAACGCCAACGTAATCCAACGCTTCAGCAATGTTGGTAAGATAGTGCTGGAGCGTCTTAATATTCACATCACTGATATCACTAGCTGGTGCGACACTGCTAATAAGTATGCCATCTTGATGGAGATTCTCTGTCAGCGTATAAAAATCCACACTACCTCGTTTATCTCTGGCAGCTACTAATGATACTTCTTTATAAAAAGGAACCCACTGCTCAACAACAAAATCACCTTGATGTTCCTCGGCCAAAAAATTCTTAACGTCTTGCTCGCTGCTTATTCGCCATTGCTGCTTTCCGTCATAACCATTTACAGCAGATTTGATAACAAATGGATACTCAAATCGCTCTCGAACTGACATCATGTCTTGTGCATTACTCAAATAGGCATAGTGAGCAGTTGGAATATTAAGAGAATCAAGCATCGACTTCTCCCGGTATCGATGCTGACAAACAGAAACAGCCTTATGGCCAGGATGCACTTCACAGTGTTCAGAAAATGCACGCAACAAAGATGCATCTACATGTTCTTTCTCGACGGTTACTATATCTGGGCAATGCAACTGACGGTAGAGTTGCTCTACCGTATCATGTCCGTTGCGCACTACAATCTCTCCAAGACCGGTAACACACTGAGTATCAGTTTGCTTGCCTTCATCAGCAAGGAAGCTAAATTTTATACCAAGAGGTATTCCAGCCAAGGCCAACATTTGTGCTAGTTGACCACATCCAATTATTGCTATTCGCACCCTTCAACCCCTTCTGGCACACTAGCAGTTTGAGCTTCACGAAACTGGCGCAAACGTTCTCTTACTGCCAAATCACTTATTGAAAGCATTTGAGCCGCCATAATGCCAGCATTGTAGGCACCGGCTTCGCCTATGGCTTGAGTTGCCACGGCGACACCTTTCGGCATTTGGACAATCGATAATAAACTATCCATACCATTAAGTGCCTTGCTCGTTACAGGTACGCCAATAACAGGCAGCCAAGTCAAAGCTGCGACCATACCTGGCAAATGTGCTGACCCGCCAGCACCGGCAATAATAACACTGTAACCATTCTCTTCAGCATGATTGGCAAACTGATAAAGCCGCTCAGGCGTCCTATGAGCAGATACAACTTGCGCTTTATAGCTGATTTTGAGCTCGTCTAAAGGCAACGTCGCCTTTTGCAGTGTGGGCCAGTCACTCTGAGAACCCATTATAATTCCTACTTTTATGTCTTTCATTCTCTCCTCCTCAGCTACTGACCAACACTCTAACCTAGTAACCCTTTATACATCAAATCCCTAGGCCATTAACCACTGTGTAAAAAGTACATAACTCGGTATACCCACCAAGATATTAAAAGGGAAAGTAATACCAAGCGAGGATGTAATTGAGAGTCCATGGTCAGCCTTGGGTACCGCTACCCGCATTGCAGCTGGCACAGCGATGTAAGATGCGCTGGCACCCAATACCGCTAGCAGAATAGCGCCGCCAGTAGTAAGCCCGATAGCAATGCCCAATAAGCAGCCTAGAAATCCTCCAATCAACGGCATGGCAATCCCAAAAGCCAACATAAAACTGGCGGTCTGCTTAAGCTGAGCTAGGCGACTCGCTGCAACCATACCCATTTCCAGTAGAAATAATGCTAGCGCGCCATGAAATAAGTCTTTAAATAGGGGTGTAATTGATGCCGCCCGTTCTCCTGCCCACAGACCTATAACCAAAGCACCCGTCATTAATATCATGCCTTGATTACATAAAATTTCATGTAACAATTTGCGCCAGTCTATCTTTTTATTGGTTCCATTAGCTAAGGCAATACCTATGGCAATTGCCGGCATTTCTAACAATACAACAAACAGCGGAAAGTACGGCTCATAAGGAATACCTCTGGATTCAAGCAATGCCACCGCCACCGCATAGGTACCAATACTAACAGAACCATAGTGCGCTGCAATAGAAGCAGAATCCTCCCGGTTTAGCTGGCCAATATAGAACAAAATTGGAAAAGCTAGTAGCGGCAATATAAGACCAAACATAACTACCGCGAAAGACTGAGGTAATAGCTGCCACGTACCATGTTCTGCTAACGCTATCCCCCCCTTTAAGCCAATTGCAAGCATTAAAAATAGTGTGAGAGATTGATACAGCGCGGGCGGAAACTGGACGTTGGCTCGCAGTAATCGCACTACAACACCTAGAATAAAGAAAGCAATCACAATATCTAGTTGCATACTATTCACACATCAACTGACCGTTTTTCGATCTATTTTTTCACCTTCGGATGCAGACTGCAGTAAGGGGCTCGACTTAATCGATGGACGCCAAGACGTAATGCCCAGCCCGGTAACGGCAACACCAAACGCTATAAGTCCCCAACCAATTGTGTCAAGATAAAGTAACGCCCACCCTAACGCCATGACAACTAAGCCTACTGTTAGGCTAAAAAATAGATGCTTCTCTGTCATAATACACGCTCCCGTCAATTCCCATTATGAGTTTCTGGCTTGCCAAACATTTTGCGGCATTTTGTCAAAAACGCTAAATAGATAAAAATAGATATTATTTATTTTATATATAGATTAATATCTATATTAATTTTGACGGGAGACAGGCATTAAAAGGTCATGAAATCAAGACTGCACGCCCACGTTGGGACATTACGTCAACTGGAGATTTTATTGGCCGTTCACAAACATGGCAGTATCAAGACAGCATCAGAATCGTTGTTTCTCACTCAACCTACGGTTTCTATGCAATTAAAAAAGCTTGCCGAAGCTATTGATATGCCCCTTTACGATCTCGCCGGCCGTAAACTTATTTTTACCGAAGCAGGGTTAGAACTAGTGACTACTGCAACCGAAGTGCTAGATAGCTTTGCACGTCTTGATATGACCTTAGCCAATATGCGTGGCTTAAAAGCTGGCACTTTGAAACTCGCTGTAGTTACAACATCAAAATATTTCATTCCCCATCTTTTGGGACCTTTTTGTGACCGCTACCCGAACGTTAACATACAGCTCAAAGTAGGTAACCGGCAACAAATTATTGAACGACTCAAACATAGTAACGATGATTTCTATGTATTTAGTCATCCACCAGACGATATCGATACAGAGCAAATTGAATTTTTGGCTAATCCATTAGTCGCTATAGCACCTGACGGCCATCCGTTAGCAACTCGAAAAAGAATAGATATCAATGAAATTAGTAAGCAACCCTTTATAATGCGTGAATCAGGCTCTGGAACACGTTATGCGATACAAGAATTTATGCGCAAAAATAAAGTAAACCTTAATATCCGCATGACTATTGAGAGCAATGAAGCGATAAAGCACGCCGTTATGTCAGGGCTTGGTATTTCGATTCTATCGGCACACACACTAGTCTATGGCGGACGAGCAGGGCTAGCTCAGCTTCCTTTCAGCCTGCTCCCAATTAAAACGCATTGGTATTTTGTATGGTTAAAAACAAAACGCCCATCACTCATCGCCAATGAGTTTTTAAATCATGTAGAAACGGATGGTAGGAAAATGCTCGCCGCCGAGCTACAACGTAGCGGCATTAGAAAACGCGACATATAGCGTGACATAGGCCAAACAACTACAACCCCTTACACCAAGCTAATCTTAATGGTCGATTCTATCCTGAGTCGCCGGCCAGACACCTCTGCATAGTCAAATAGATCTAGCGCCTGTTTTTTTGACATCTGTAACTCTTCTATCTTCTCTTCAGAATTAAGATCAGACTGACCATATCTTTCTCGGCTACTCAAGTTACGCAAACTATGGTAGTTAAGATTATCCATGATCAATTGGATAACCCGTTCTCTCGCATCAGATGGAGTAAAGTCGCCTTTTATTAAAGACAACTCATGCTTGGATTTTACCATGTCTTTATGTATTGGATTTTCATCTACCTTTGCCAAACTTGAAAATTTCATGGCTCTTAGCCTCAATTAGTCTATTCAATATCATGGTGTAAAAACCCCATATTTATAAGATAACCAAATTATATTTAAAATCTACTCGAATAATTCGAGCCATTACTAAGAGTTTTTCGACCATTTTGTTAGATAACATAGCAAAGGTATAACACCATAAGTGCTAATTCATATTACGTTAAAGCACTTCGGCAAGATTACCCTTCGTCTGCAGCCATTCCTTACGGTCGCCAGAACGCTTTTTCGCAAGCAGCATGTCCATCACTTCTGATGTACCATCACCATCTTCAACGCTCAGTTGGATAAGGCGGCGTGTATCCATGCTCATCACCGTGTCGCGCAACTGCATGGGGTTCATCTCACCCAAGCCTTTAAACCGCTGCACATTGACCTTGCCCTTTTTCTTTTCTGCCTCAATGCGATCCAAAATACCTTTTTTTTCAGCTTCATCGAGCGCATAAAAGACTTCTTTCCCAACATCAATGCGATACAGCGGCGGCATAGCCACAAAAATATGACCCGCTTCAACTAGCGGTCTAAAGTGCCGTACAAATAGCGCACAGAGCAATGTAGCGATATGTAAGCCGTCAGAATCAGCATCGGCGAGAATACATATTTTGCCATAACGCAACTGACTAAGATCATTAGAGTTAGGATCAACACCTAGCGCTACCGCAATATTGTGCACCTCTTGGGACGCCAGAATCTCTTGCGAATCTACCTCCCAGGTATTCAGAATTTTACCGCGCAACGGCATAATGGCTTGGAACTCTCGGTCCCTCGCTTGTTTTGCTGAGCCACCCGCAGAGTCACCCTCCACTAAAAACAGTTCAGAACGCATTGCATCTGTGCCAGAGCAGTCAGATAACTTGCCTGGCAGCGCTGGACCAGCTGTCACTTTCTTTCTCGCGACCTTTTTGTTAGTACGCATGCGACGCTGAGCCGTACTAATGCACAACTCTGATAACCGTTCTGCTTCTTCTGTATGTTGATTTAACCAAAGGCTAAAGGCATCTTTTGCCACACCGGAAACAAACGCGGCACATTCCCGCGATGATAACCGCTCTTTGGTCTGTCCGGAAAATTGCGGGTCATGCAATTTTGCCGACAATACGTAGGTACAACGTTCCCAGATATCATCTGGCGTTAACTTTACCCCTCGCGGTAACAAATTGCGAAACTCACAAAACTCGCGTAATGCGTCAAGCAAGCCAGTACGCAACCCGTTGACATGGGTACCGCCTTGAGCAGTAGGAATCAAATTAACATAACTTTCGGTAATCAACTCTCCGCCTTCAGGCAACCACTGTACAGCCCAGTCAACACCTTCATTATTACCAGAAAAAGATCCTATAAATGGCTTTTCTGGTAATTGCTCCCAGCCCTCAGTCGCCATTTTCAGGTAGTCACTCAAACCCTCTTCATAGTGCCACTCAGTAGTCTCTTTAGCAGCCTCATCGGTAAAAGTAACTTTCAGCCCTGGGCAGAGCACCGCTTTAGCGCGCAATAGATGTGTCAATCGTGGAATCGATATTTTGTGAGAATCAAAGTATTTCTTATCCGGAGTAAAACGTACACTAGTACCGGTCTGCTTTTTTTTACAGCTACCAGTAACCTTTAAATTACTAGCCTTTTCACCACTCTTAAATGACATCTGGTAAACCTTACCGTCACGCTGTATTGTCACCGCCAGCTGTTTTGATAAGGCGTTAACTACCGAAACACCTACCCCGTGTAACCCACCAGAAAACTGATAGTTCTTATTAGAAAACTTCCCCCCGGCATGCAAAGTGGATAAGATAACTTCAACACCAGGTTTCTTCTGTTCTGGGTGTTTGTCGACAGGCATACCTCGACCATTGTCAGTAACTGTAACCGAATGGTCTTTGTGTAAAATAACTGTCAGTGCATCAGCATGGCCGGCCAGCGCCTCGTCCACGCTATTATCAACAACCTCTTGCACTAGATGGTTCGGCCTACTGGTATCGGTATACATACCAGGACGTTTACGAACCGGCTCAAGACCTGTTAATACCTCAATATCTTCCGCTGTATATTGACTCATGTGTGTTAACCATTACCTCATATCTACTACATTTACTCGAATCTATCTCGAAATTTAGAAATAGGTTCTCGTCGTTCTTGTATAAGTTAATTCGACAGAAACTACTTCATGGCTGTTACTATGTGCCTATTTTTAACTTGCTCTCAAATGATGTCAAAAAAATCTAATATAGCTGGTATCCAGCGTTCAAAATGCACAAAACTATGGTCGCCACCCTGCTCAATCACACACGCAGAGCGATAATATTTTTTAGCCGCAAGGCGAAAATCCAGTGTCTCATCGCCAGCCTGCAACAGAACCCAATAGCGTTCAGGGTGTTGAAAACGATTCACAGCCATAGCCCGTAACTGATCAGCATGTTCCGCTTGCAACAGGTAGCGCTGCCCAGTATGCAAGTTGCGATTCTCACCTAAATACTCTTGTATTAATTCATGGGGAGCAACGGCCGGGTTAATCAGTACCGCCCGATAACCATAACGTTCAACCAAATTTGTAGCAAAAAAGCCACCTAACGAGCTACCCAAAAGGCAGCATGGTTGAGACTGGTGCTGATCAAGCAGAACTTCTAATTGATGCAAAGCTTCCGCCGGATAAGGTGATAAGTGAGGCACCTGGTAGGTAACATCAATCTGATGGTCAGACAGCCACCTAGCCAAAGTTTTCGCTTTAAATGACGCCGGTGAACTATTAAATCCGTGAATGTATATTAGTAGGGGCAATGAGCTAATCGTTTATCAGTATCCTTTAGTCGCATTGAAGTCTACATTAAAATCTTGTTCGGGCACACGTACAACTCCCGTATTAAATGTGCCGTTGAGATTTAGCTCAAACCAACGGTATCCTGGCATTTTCTTGTCCAAGCAAAATTTATCGCTTTTGGGCTTAAATTGTATACAGGTTGATGGTGACGAGTATAAAGCGACATGGTTTCTTTGTTGGTTAAACTCTTGATGAACATGTCCACAAATCACTCCCTTGACGGTATCATGCTGATCAATAATCTGAAAAAAAAGTTGGGCATTGTCGACCAGCTGCTGATCTAACCACTTACTACCAATTGGAACCAAATGATGGTGCATGAAGATAAGCGTGGGACGATCGCTATATTGGCTTAATGTGTTTGCTAAAAATGTCAGTTCATTATCAGGTAAGTGTCCGCCCACTTCACCATCGATGGTAGAGTTTAACAAAATTATCTGCCATCGCCCGATGTGGACAATTTTGTGTAAGGTCTCATCCGAGCCAACAACACTCTCCATATTTGCCAATATGTCATGATTACCCTTGACCCATAAATAGGGTATTGATAGATCAGACACAGCCTGTTTAAAGCGCTGATAAGCCGCCACAGCGCCACGATTTGAAATATCCCCAGTGGCTAACACGAGCTGGTTATCTGAACGCTCTTGTTTCAACAAATCAAGTACTTGTCGCAGACTAAAATCCGTATCCATACCCAATAAATCACCACCAAACTGTTCTTCCAAATGACAGTCAGTTATCTGGACAAGCTTGATTGGCTCGTTATGGGATTCCAGGGTTTTTAGCATCAATAATGGCAAACAGTAGTATTGAGAAGGTGCATTTTACGGCCAACACAGTTTACGAGACTATTTTTTCTGAGTTTTACTAAAACAACACTAAGCCAAAACGGCTTATACTTTGTTATGTATAATGCTTATCAATAACTTACGCCAGTATTTTAATCACATTTTTCACTATTTAGTTGTAACATATCCAAACTTGTTAAACCATGCTCTAAACAGTGACTCAACCACTCGCCTAAAAATCGGTTAAGTTGTGCTTTTTCGTCACGCTGAAAGGCTTGTTTATTGGGTAGCGTGTAGCGGGGTTTAAAATGGCGCTGATGCTGAAAGGACACTACCTCAGCGGCACGCGCATCATGGTATACGCGTATCGTCATGCAAGACGAGGGAATCCATGGTAATACGGATTCATGCTGTCGTATAGTCACTGTAGAGGTGTATTTCGCTTCATCAATCACCTCAGCAGTCACCTTAATTGGCTCGCAGCCAGTTGACGGCAAATTAAATTCAATGCGACTTCGATGCCGAAGGTTAGGCAATAATTTCATTATTTTCAGATAATTAGCATCACAGTCAGCCATCTGAGCCGCTAAATCTACTCTGTACTGTGAAGTCGCCATAAAGCCTATCCGGTTGAATATTAGTTATACAGACCCTTAGATTAGCCCATTTCCACAATTATTTCTCTAGTTGATTTCGATTTATCTGCAACCACTGCAAGGCGATAATAGATGCGGCATTATTAATCTCTCCTGACCGCACCATATCAAATGCGACGTTAGTACTAACCACATGCACCTGGATGTCTTCTCCTTCGTCATCTTTACCAAACACACCGCCTGCACCCGCCAAGTCAATCAAACCACAAAATAAGAATAATTGCTCAGTTGAACCACCCGGACTGGAAAAGTAACGACAGATTGGGATTAAACGATCAGGTTTCAGACCCGTTTCTTCTTGGCATTCTCTAATAGCGGTTTTTTCAGGCGTATCGCCAGCATCAATGACGCCAGCTACAATTTCAAACAGCCACGGGCCAGTTTCTTCAGCCATGGCACCAACGCGAAATTGTTCCTGTAACACAACCTCATCCCTGTCAGGGTCAAACAGTACAACACCCGCGGCATTACCCCGTTCAAAGACCTCTCGGTCTTGCAAATCACTCCAACCTCCGCCAAATAATTTATGTTTAATCGCTACCCTATTTATTTCAAAAAAACCCTGATACGCCGTTTGTCTACTTTCAACGGTATAATCCTGCTCAGCAAAGCGTTTCTTTAGAATACCCATTGTTCTATCTCAACTCCTTAGTCAAAACTATTAATATTAGCTTATAAACCGCACTAGAACCCATCGTAGCAAAACTAGTCATATTAAATTCGTAAGCATAAGAAAATACCGATTAGACGATTAGATAGCAAAGACATTAGCGCGAATGACAAAATGCTACTCTCGAAAAGGGTTTAGCATTGCAAATAGATAAGTATTTTACATAGAATAGCTTAAACGAATCTTGTCATTTGCTGCTGGCAAATACCTATACCTACAGCTTACAGTACAGATAACATTTAATTATTATGACTAATTTTAAATCTAAGGAAGTATAAGATGGCTAATGGTATTAAGCGTCTCGCTGCTCTATGCTTGTTACCCTTTTTTCCATCCTATGTCGTTGCTGACACATTAGCTGAGATCTATGAACTCGCATTAAAAAATGACTCAACACTTAGAATCGCTAAAGCCCAATACGACGCTAACAAAGAAAATAAAATTCAAGCCCGTGCTAGTTTATTGCCGCAAATTGCCGTACAAGGCACCACTTCTGATACTAATCGCTCTACCACCAATCGTAGTAGCTCAAGCTCCGATGAGTTCGAAAACACACTTAATGCCATCTCATCCGGAAGCTTTTCCGATGGTAACACTCACGGCTATTCTGCTTCTCTTAACCAGACAGTGTTTAGCCTCGAAAAATGGTATAACTACAAGCAGGGGTATGAAAGTGATCATACGGTCGAGGCCACCTATCAACTCAGTCAACAGGACTTAGTGCTACGGGTTGCTACTGCCTATTTTGATGTATTGCGAGGCATAGACAATCTTGCCAGCGCAAAAGCAGAAGAAAAAGCTATTAAGAGGCAACTCGAACAAACACAACAGCGCTTTGACGTGGGCTTAATCGCTATCACAGATGTACATGAGGCTCGTGCCGCTTACGATTCTGTCATCGTGACCCGTCTCGAACTTGAGGGTGCCTTGGCGATTAATTACGAGGCACTAGAGGTCCTCACTGGCCAAACACACCAGCAGCTCAACAAGCTAGCAGAAGACTTTCTTATCGAAATACCCAGTCCAGTTAACCGCGAAGCCTGGGTAAAAATCGCTTTAGAAAATAATATCGAAATCAGATCAGCACAATTTGCTGTCCGTTCCGCAGAGGCCAATGCGAAGGCAAAAAAATATGTGAGCTATCCTACGCTCGACGCGTCAGCATCTTTCAATCACAGTTCAACCGGTACTGACACAACGGTTTATGAGTTATCCTTATCCATGCCGCTATACACTGGCGGCTTCAATCGCTCAGCCAGCCGGCAAGCCTACCAACAACTCAATGAAGCCAAAGAAACTCTAGTCAATGCTAAACGTAATATTACTCAACAGACCCGTTCAGCTTATCTGTCTGTCTCAACTGACGTGGCAAAAGTGAAAGCCAGACGCCTATCAATCACGTCGAGACAAAGCGCTCTTGACGCCACCCAAGCCGGTTATGATGTAGGAACTAGAAATGTAGTCGATGTACTCGATGCACAAAAAGACTTATACGAGGCATTAAGAAACTATGCCAATGCGCGCTATGATTACATTATTAATTTACTAAGATTAAAAAAGGCTGCCGGTACTTTAAATGAACAAGATATCCACTGGATTAACCAAGGCTTAACACCTAACGATGTACCTTTGGCTGACTTATTCTTGCTTTCGAATGACTTCCATAAGGCGGGCTAACGCGCCGCGGTTTTCCTCTACAACACGACCTGCTGCTTCTCCCATTGCTTGTCTTAAGGCAGGCTGCGTAAGCAAATTATGGTATTCCTTGGCGAGTTCACGTTGGTCACCCACAATGCTCAATGCATTAGCACTTTGTAGCAACTGACTGATTTCGGCAAAATTGAAATCTGATGGTCCAGCCAATACAGGCAAGCACCAAACCGCTGGCTCCAATAGGTTATGGCCACCATTAGGGATAAAGCTGCCGCCAACAAATGCAATATCAGCCGTACCAAAAAGCAACGTTAACTCACCCATAGTATCCCCCAACAGCACTTGGGTTGAAGCGCTGATCGGCTCTTTTTGACTTCGCTGTTGGATATTGAACCCCCGGGATTCACATAGCCGCCTAACAAGCTCAAATCTCTCAGGATGACGCGGCACCAAGATCAACAATGTACGCTCATGCTGCGACAGAGTGTCGCCAAATGCATCCAGTATAATCTCCTCTTCACCGACATGGGTGCTAGCGGCTATTAATATTGCACGTTTACCCCCATCACTCCATTGCTGCTTCAACTGATGCGCTTGTTCAACCAACTCATCAGCAAGTGTTACATCAAACTTAATACTTCCGGTAACCGACACCTTATTTGGTTCTATGCCTAAGTCGATAAACCGTTGAGCATCAGCTGTATTTTGCGCGGCAATGGCAGAAATAGTTGACATCAGTTGCTTCGTCAAACGACCAAAACGACGATA
>JANQMK010000463.1 GCA_028280085.1 Pseudomonadales bacterium | reverse complement strand
CCGTAACTGCTCTAAATAGTCCAATCCCAAGTTCTGCGCTTCATCGACAACCAGTAGTAAGCGCTTGTCCTGTTGATACTTTAATTGCGCAAAGCGCTTAAAGATATTCAGTCGCTCACCGTCATCCTTAAATTGGTCTCGCAGATTAAAAGCGCCAAATACCAGTTGCATGATAGAGCCAAATGAGGGATGAGTGTTATTCATTAACCCCAGTGTGACATTGTCGCCCAATTGCTGTGTCAGGTGACTAACTAGGGTGGTCTTTCCAATACCCACCTCACCGGTTACCACGACAAAACCAGACTGGTTCAATACCGCATATTGCAGCAACGTAATTGCCATACGGTGCTGCTTACCCAAATACATAAAGGAGGGATCTGGCAACAGAGAGAACGGCTTCTGTTTAAACCCGTAAAACGCTTCGTACATAAGTTACCATCACAAATTACTATCGAGTCAACGAATACCGTGCAAACAACACGACATCAGCAATTAGCATTTCATCACGCTTTATTTAATACCGTACCTAACACAGGCTTATCTTTAATCAATGTGCTCGCCCTGATAATGTCGCTTTTACTGGTCTTGCCTTCTTCAAATACCAATAAAAAGGCATCGATATAAGGCGCAAAAGCAATAGCATCATCTCGCGTCAATAAAGGGGGCAAATCAAATATAACCAGACGAGAAGGATATCGATTTTTTATCTCTGTAGTCAGTCGCACCATACTCGGCGAGACCAGCATTTCCGAAGAATTAGCAATCGATTCACGTCCCGGTAAAATCACCAGGCGCTCAGTGCCCGGATTAACCAAAATCCTATCAAGTGGCGTACCACGAGTAACATAGTCCAATATACCCAATTCAGCTGAAAAGCCAAAATACTGATTAATACTAGGCCGCTGAAGATCAAAATCCGCCAACAATACTGTTTGATTAACTTCTTTAGCAATGGCAATGGCTAAGTTGATTGCTGTCAGGGTCCTACCTTCGTCATCATTGGGGCTGACCACAGCTAAAGAGTTCCACCCCTTTGCCCGCATAGTTTGTAATATCTGTGTGCGGAGTATGTTGTAAGGTGCAACGACTACGTCTGGTTGCGCATCACAGATAACACGATGTCTTAATAGGGTTTCAGTACTGCATGCTACCTGTCGTGTTTGGGTATACTGTAAATTATGCAGCGGCGTTATAAGGTCACTGGCAGCTGTTGCAGGTTCACCCGGTATAACATTATCGAGTGCCGCGTTCTCAAGTATCTGCTCCTCAGCTTCAGGCACAATACTACCGGCGACATCATGTTGGTGACAGTCTAGACTACTACGTTCATGACAGTTGCCCTGCTCATGGCTGTTTCTTCGCTCATGGCTGTCTCCTCGCTCACGGCTATCTCTATTATCTAGTGGCGCGGGTTTTCTGCTCCGCGTCTCTTCAATATCAACGCTCGACGACCGTGCTTTATCAACTGCTTTTTGCAAACTTTCCATGCATTACCCGTTAATTAATAGTCTTCAGACTTACTATATACGACTATATATAACTATATGAATATACGAACTATGCGACGCGTTACACGTCATTGCTACCACATAATCTAAACTGCACAGTTATCACCTTCACCTAGAACCTAGTTTTTACCCAGGATAGCCCAGTGTGATAGTAGTACTACAATATGTCATTTATGTTACGGTCCGGTATATAGCCACCCGCCAGGCAGTTTACCTTTGCGGATTGGTGTTCACTTAAACGTCCCATCCCATCCTGCGCCCCGCAACATAGTAAAGCACATCTAACGGCATGTAAAAAATATGCACTAACAACGGTACGACAACAATAACCACACCAATAACGGCTAATAGTTTCCACTTTACCTGATGCTTTTTCTGTCTTTCTTGCGGTGTCATGATATAAGGTACCGTCGCTAACGGCATCACGCCCACCAAATCCATGACGCCCTGCGCGCCCCTTACCGTTTTATCCAGTCGTTCCAACAAATAACCCAGCGCAATACCTGCCACAATCGACAACAAAATACCGACTACGAAGATAGCAACCCTATTAGGACGAATAGGCTTCTCGGGCAACAGAGGGGGTTCAATCAACGTGAAACGTTCTGATTTTTGCGCGGTTTCTAGCGACTGCGCTAATTGCGCTTCCATTTGCTTCGCTTTTACTTCACGAAATTTAAGCGACGCATTTTCGTGTTCACGCAGTAATTCACGATATTGTCGTTCAACCGCTGGCGTATCGATCAGCCAATCTTCATATTCAACAACTTTTTTGGCTATTGCTCGTTTTTGTGATTCCAGTGATGCTACTTCTAAGTCGATAGTGGTCAGTTGCGCACGTAACTGTAAGTAAATAGGATTGTCCGCTATCACATCATCGCCAGTATCGACAGACCTATTATGGTTGGATACATCCCGCAACGCCTCATCCAATTGCTGATTTAGTGATTTTTGTAATTCGATCAGTTGCTGCTGTGACTGAACGACACTAGGATGCTCACTGGTATAACTTTGTTTTAGCTGAGCAAGCTCTCTTTCAGCTTGCAAAATCATTTTGTGGCTTTCTTGCAGACCACTCGAACTACCCAGTTCTAAATTAAGATAGTCAATTTCACGTAACGTGCGCGCAACGTCTGGGTGTTCCATCGAATATACACTGGCTAGACGCATGTAACGATTATAAAGCACTTTCATCCGCCCATGAGCCGACAACAACGGTTGCCCATCTTCCGATAATAGGTCCTTCATAGGGTCAGTTTTCTGTAACTCCATTTGGGTAAGCACTTTACGTTCGCCCAATAATTCAATTCGACGATTCAAATCCAACAATTTCTGTTCTGCTTTATTAAGTTGGCGCAAGGTCATCTGAGTCCTTTCCGGCAACTTGGAAAAGTTGTCTTTTTTGAATATCGACAAACGTTGCTCAACTGAATCAATCTGCTCACGCAACTTTTGTGCTTCTGACGCTAAAAACCGCGTGGTCTCTTCCGCCATGGCGTGACGTGTTTTCAAGTTTTCGTTCAGGTAGAGCGAGGATAACTCGTTTGCTACTTTTTGCGCTAGGGCCGGCGATTCATTTTCATAGGCCAGACCAAATGCAATGGTCGCCTTGGTAGCACGTCCACTGCGGGGATCGATCACATCAGCGCTAATAATTTTACGCACGATATCCTCGCGCATATCTTCAATAATAACCTCATCAGGATAACGTTTACGTTCGGATGCATAGAGATTATATTTTTCAATCACCTTTTTGAGGTTAGAGCTTGTCATCACCCGTTGACTAATTACTTGTATCCGTTGGTCAGCAAAACTGGTTACAGTCGAACGCACTAACTCTTCAGGAATTTCCTGCTGCTCTATCAAAATAGTGGCAGAACTGCGATACACCGGTGACCATAGGATGGCAACCAGAACGGTAATTACAAATAGCGCAAGGCTGGTTAACGCCATTGGCGAACGGCGTTTCTTCAACATTCCCATGATATCAAAACTGGTCGTCTCGGGCACGGCTGTTTGTAAAGTATTAGTTATTGACACGGTGTTTTACCTTATCTCTAAGTACCAAAATTAGTTTTACATTCAAATTATCTAGGGCACCTCTGAATAATGAGGAGGTTACCTAATTACCACAACGAAACGTTATTGCGCCGTGTAGGCATTTTCCAACGCCAAGAAAGCGATATTGAACTACCCTCGGCACGGCCACCATTTTCTTCCCGGTCTTGAAAACGGTAGCCTAACTCAATACCAATACGACTCCTCTGACTAAGCTCATGGCTCAAACCAAGCGTTAAGCGGCGATAGTCTCGATCACTGTCTCGATTACTGTCTCGATTACTGTCTCGGTTGCTGTCTCGGTTGCTGTTAGCGGCTTGATTAATCCGCCGCTGTTCGCCCAACTCAGCTTTTGCTGCTATTTCACTACGGGGGCTAAACTGCCACTCATAGCCTAACAATAAACGCTGTTTTTCGGTTAAAGTGCCGCTGCTGCCCGGAGAAATTTGATCACTAAATCCGAGCGACCATTGATATAATTCACCCATATAGCGCCAACTAATGTCAGCAAATCGCCCCTTATCTTCGGTCGACGAGGTGTTAAAAACACCCGTAAATGGATTGATGCTTAGCACTTGACTTGTTACATTTCGCCAGCCCCAAAACGCCGTCACCATTTGCCGCTCACTTAAACTGATAGACGTTCCTATTTGATACGCTAGCGTTTTGCTATCATTATTAAAAAAACTATCGGGGCGATAACGCGAAAAACTGGTTTGATTCAATAGTGTCAACCTTTCGCTGATGCGGTAATTCCAATCTAGCGATGCAACATTAAAGGTATAGTCAGTTAATGACGTAGCCTGTGCATCTTGATAACTAACATCAGTATGGGAGATAGCATACCCAACCTGATGTAACTCATTAAGCATGTATTGTTGAGCGATACGATAACGTTGAGTATCTTTGGTTTTGTTGTCCTCTAACGACAAACCGGTGTTATCAAACTCAGTTGTCAGCGTTGATTCTTGATCGAAACCAATAGCCAATTCTGTGTTCAAACGCTCTCCTACTAACACATAGTCAATATCAGCTCGCAACTCATCATCATTTCGCAGACTGTCATTAGAATACCTTAACGATCGAACAACCAGTTTGCTATCCAACTCAAAACGTTCAGAAAACAGCGCAATTTTCGCATCAAACGTCGGTATCGATACCGTTTGGCTATCTTCTTTAAAACTCAACAAACGTAGATTGCTATCATGCCTAGACTCAAGTTTCAGTCCCGCATCAAACCGATAACCCGCAGCCGCCACACCACTGCTCTGCAACAAGCCCATGGTAAATACCATCGCTATGGTATGACAAAAAGTAGAGTAACCTCGGTTCATCGCTATCATTATTCGTGATACAGTCATCGCACCAT
>JANQMK010000431.1 GCA_028280085.1 Pseudomonadales bacterium | reverse complement strand
CAATACGGGCGATAACTTCCCTTACGTCATAGGGTAAACGAGGGTCAGCAGGAATCACACCATAGATCTCTCGACGGTCATAAAGAGGGGGGGGCGTTTGATCAAGTTGCCAGTCTGACGGTTGTTGAATAGGTAGATTCGCGACAATTTCTCGCGCTATATTGAGAGCATCCGAATCATTTTCAGCGTAGTAATCCGCCACGCCAGAAACGCGACAGTGAGTATCTGCACCGCCCAGTGCCTCGGCCGACACCACTTCGCCCGTGGCAGCCTTTACCAATGGAGGGCCTGCTAGAAAAATGGTGCTTTGATTTTTTACCATAATACATTGATCGGCCATGGCCGGAACATAAGCCCCACCCGCTGTACAGCTGCCCATGACAACAGCGATTTGCGGGATGCCTTTAGCAGACATACGGGCTTGATTGTAAAAAATACGGCCGAAATGGTCTCTATCTGGAAACACTTCGTCTTGTCGAGGTAAGTTCGCGCCACCAGAGTCGACTAGATAAATACATGGGATATGATTTTTTTCCGCTACTTCTTGCGCTCTAAGGTGTTTTTTAACAGTAATGGGATAGTAGCTACCGCCTTTTACTGTTGCATCATTGGCAATAATCATCACTGTAGTACCGGCAATTTTTCCTATTACAGTGATAATACCTGCTGCCGGCACTGCCTCGTCGTATAACTTATGTCCGGCAAGCGTGCCGAGTTCGAGTATGGGGCCTTCATCGAGAAGTAATTTGATGCGATCACGCACTAATAGTTTCCCTTGTTGCGTGTGGCGATCACGTGCGTGCTGGTTGCCACCTTGTTCGGTTTGGGACTTGAGGTGTAATAGATCATTGACCAGCTTGGACATGGCCCCCATGTTGTCTAAAAAGCTTTCCGAGCCGGTGTCAATTTGACTATTAATAGTAGGCATGATCAAGCACTCTCGTTAAATAGTTCTCGGCCAATGAGAATACGGCGAATTTCAGAAGTACCGGCGCCAATTTCATAAAGTTTGGCGTCTCTAAGTAAGCGTCCGCAAGGGTAATCGTTGGTATAGCCATTGCCGCCTAATATTTGAATTGCATCTAGAGCCAGCTGTGTTGCTGTTTCTGCGCAGTAAAGTATTACCGCAGCAGAATCCTTGCGGCTTGTCTCCCCTCTATCGCAGGCTGCAGCGACCGTATAAAGATAAGCACGCGAAGCATTTGTTTTGGTGTACATGTCGGCTATTTTGCCTTGTATAAGCTGAAATTCGCCGATTGCTTTATCGAACTGCTGCCGTTCATGGATGTAAGGTATGACCACATCAAGGCAGGCTAGCATAATGCCGGTTGGCCCACCTGATAGTACCACACGCTCATAATCTAACCCGCTCATTAAGACTTTAACCCCTTCATTTTCTTTGCCTAAGATATTTTCTTTAGCAACCTTTACGTTGTTAAATACTAACTCACAGGTGTTGGAACCTCTCATGCCGAGCTTATCAAGTTTAGGGCTGCGGCTAAAACCGGGCAGATCCCGTTCGATAATGAAAGCTGTAATGCCGTGGGCTTTTTTTTCGGCAGCTGTTTTTGCATAGACAACATAGGTATTAGCGTCTGGGCCATTAGTGATCCACATTTTTGTGCCGTTCAAAACATAGTAATCTCCAGACTTTTTTGCGTCGAGTGACATACTAACGACATCGGAGCCAGCGTTCGGCTCACTCATTGCCAGTGAGCCGATGTGATCTCCGCTAATGAGTGGCGGCAAATACTTACATTTTTGCTCAGCAGTGCCATGGCGGAAAATTTGATTGATACAAAGATTGGAGTGAGCGCCATAACTAAGAGCAACTGACGCACTTGCCCGACTAATTTCTTCCATCGCAACAACGTGGGCGAGGTAGCCCATATTTGAGCCACCATAGTCTTCGCTAACGGTCACGCCCAATAGACCTAAGTCGCCCATCTTTTTCCATAACTGGCGAGGGAATTCATTATTTCTATCAATGTCGGTGGCGAGTGGCGCAATCTCTGCAGTTGCAAAAGCATGTACTTGTTGGCGTAGTATATTGATACTTTCATCAAAGCCAAAGTGGAGTTCTTGGTATTGGGTTGACATGCTACTCTCCTGTCATTATGGCCAGTATTAAGTCACGTGTAATTTCATTGCCATCGAGCTATGGTATTAATTTGTTGATTTATTGATGATCTTAGTAATTTTTTCCGCAGCGAGATCTAACTCGTTTTGCATAATGTTGATGTCATTAAGCTGTTTAGCGAGTTCTTGTTTTTTAGTGTGAATTTTTTTTAGGAAAACATTCAATTGTTTTTTGTTACCTGACTTGGGATCGTATAATTCAATCAGTTCACGTGATTCTTGCAGTGAAAATCCCAAGCGCTTTCCACGTAGAATGAGCATGAGGTGTACACGGTCTTTTTCACTAAAGATCCGCTTCATGCCATCTCTTTGCGGAAACAACAAACCTTCATCTTCGTAGAAGCGAATTGTTCGCGTGGTAATATCAAACTCTGTTGAAAGCTCTGAAATTGAGTAGGTATTTGCTGTCATAATTTGTTCACTTTTAGTAATAGCTTGCGGTATTCAAATTATTTAAAGTGATAAGCAGCGAGATAAGTGCCTTAATTGATAAAGATAGCTTACTGTTACGTAAACGTAAAGTTTAGGCGTAAAATTGGCCAATCTGCTAGGGCTAGATAATGAGATGAAGAGGTTAACTTATATAGCCTAGAATCCGCTGATATGGGTGGTAGACGCCTTGCGCTTGTGTTGCAATGATATTGTCGAAGTAAGGCCGTTGAAATGAATAACAAGTAGCAAAACCGCGTAAATAGTGGGATGCAGAATGCCGGGTTAGATAAATAGAATGAGGTAAAAAGAATAGTGTTATTTATGTTATTTGATAGGGGCGAGCAGATTATAGGCTGATACGATATCAACGGCTACTGTTTATTGCGAATTGGCCTGACGTTAAAGAGTACAAGACGGTGCTATACTGTGTAATATTGATTGGAAAAAGCCATTGCAATGCAAAAAGTCTCGCTAGGCGGTTTTACTTTTGATTTTTTATATAAGAAATAAAGCAAATAAATGACACTTATTGTGTCCGAGAAATACTTGCTCATATATAGTTTTTGCAAGACAAAATTTGTAAGTTAATCAATTTTAGATTTAGTTGGTGTAAAGATAGTATGCAAGAAGAAGACGATTTTGTTGATGAGGAGATCATCGAGATTTTTATTGAAGAAGGGAAAGAAGTGTTAGAAACCATTAATGATTTCTTTCCCCAGTGGCAGTCCAATCGAGAAAATGCTGAAGCCCGAACCGAAGTGCGTCGCGCTTTTCATACCTTAAAGGGCAGTGGCCGCATGGTGCAAGCGTATGAAATAGGTGAGCTTGCCTGGTCAGTTGAAAATATGCTTAACCGTGTCATCGATGGCACCATTATGACAACCGATGGCGTTTTTGATATTGTCCGACAAGTTGTCGATGTCTTGCCAGGCATGCTTGAACTCTTTTCCGATGGTAAAGAGCAAGAGGTGGATGTTGAGCCGTTAATGCATGTAGCAGATGCCTATTCAAAAGGCCTTACTCCAAAGGTTGATCAATCGATAGTGCGTGACGTTGAGCATAACGAAACTGCGTTGGCGTCAGTTGGTGATGACGAAAACATGCCGGCATTTCAAGTGGAGATATCCCGCCAAGTGGCTGATCTAGCTAAGACAGTTAATCAGCTCTCAATTGCTGTTAAGGGCATTAATCAAGAGATTACCGGTTTAAAATCGCTAGTCCGTAATTTAGAAGGTTCTGGTACTAACAGCCCGGCAATATCTGACTTAAAACGAGATATTACTTCTGTCAAGCAGGAGTGTGACAAGGTGGCAGAAGAAGCTCAAAGGTCTGTTGTAGCGTTTAATCAACGAATTAATAACGTCGAAAAAGACGCAAAATCTGCTATTGATAAGCAGAGTCGCCAATTGAGTTCTAGCAGTAATTCATTGACAAAAACAATTAATAAAATCAATACATCTCTGCATGATGTGAGTAATAGTGTTAAAGGTTATGCTTTTGGTGCGGCGGTATTTTCAATTACACTTGCATTGATTTTTGATTTATTTTTAATTTAAACTTAAGTTAATTTTTTATCATTATTATTACAGTGGTAAATTTCGTGTAGTTGGTAGATTTTGTGCAGGTAGTACCAGGAACAAATACAATTTTAACAACTCTAGCTTTAATCACGCTAGCTTTAACAGCTGTAGCATTAACAACGAAAGCCCCAATGGATTGGGGCTCTAAGCTGAAGTACTCAAGTACTAGTATTAAAAAATGATAGCTGAGCAGCTTGTATTGCTACTCCGTGGTTTCTTCCGTCGTTTCTTCTAAAGGATAAGCCGGTAATTCAAAGCCGCCTGCTTGTATCGCATCCCATATGGTTTCCTCGTCACCTATTCCCATTAAAGAAAATTCAAGTGCTTCGCCACTACCGACATTGATAGTTGTTACTGTTTCATCAGAGAGATCGTTATCAAGATCGCGATCATAGGCGAAAGCACCTGACCCATCGTAGACGCAGTTGCTGACGGGGGCATAGGTAATCAGTGATTCGCTTGGTTCGAAGGTTGCCATGGTATTGTCGAAACTAATGTTTTGTCTTTGTGCATAGTCAATCAAATTATGATCGTTGCCAGGACCAGCCCAGTTGCAGATAAACCCTTGTATGCTGCCATCAGTTGTATCGATAGTATCACCAAACCCAAAGTAGCCCACGCCTTCGGTGGCAGACGTGAGATCAATGTTGAGAATACGTGTATTACTGTCAAGACGACCAGCTTGCCAGGCGTAGCTATAGCTGCCAGCCATGCTGTCTAAGGCAAATTCTGCGGTAAAGATGCTAAAGTTATTCCCCCATTCTGCTGTGCTATCGACGACATTGTCGGTAATGAGATCACTGGGTACCGATTCGGTCAAACCATTAGTACCATGTTCACAGAACTGGCCACTGCGAGATTGTAAAATCATAGTATTGTCGGTTGTTCTTTTATAATGGAGTGAACCGTTATTTGAGACAGCTAGGTTGTCACAGTTACCACCAGCGAAGTTATCATCGGCGCGGTAGGTTAGCAGACCTTCATAGGCGTTGTCGTTCTCACCCGGAACATGAATAAGCTGTACCTCAATGTTGAGATCATTGCCACCGCGCATATAAGTGAATACCAGTGTATAGGTCCACTGTTCGCCGTTAGCATCGAGCGCTATGGTGGCATTGTGGATTGTGACATTGTCAATCGATAAGTCTTGCATAATAGCTGTTAAATCTTCTACCACAGCAACTGCTGGTGTAGAAGATTGTGCTGCTAATTGATTTTCAATATCCGCAGGAAAAGTATTACCGGCGTCTTCGTAGGCTTTAATCATACTGGCGACTGTCATAAGTGAAATGAATGAGCGATCTTTAATTCCTTGCATGCGAGCATTTAGTTGTGCTGCGACACAAGCTTCATCGGTTTCATTTTCAGTCTCATGCCAAAGTCCCAGGTCGCCTGATGGTAGTTCACCACTTTCATTTTCACTACTGTCGGGATGATTTTCAAAGCGCAAGGTAGGGCCATAACAAGCGGCATCTGCGCCGTATGAATAGAATAACTCTGGCGTAAAGGTGTCACTCAATGGAGTAGAACCCGACAGTAGGTTATTGATACGGTTCACCGCATTGGCATATGCGGTTTTTGGCATGCTGCCGTTAGCAAAAGCGGTTACCTCGGCCATTGCAAGTTGTTTGCCGGAGCTAGTGTGCTGGAGAGTTGAAACAGTGGATTCGATAGATGTTGGTGAAGCAAGTGCTAAACCCGATGGAAATGCACTAGAAGTGGTATTTGTGGTTTGGGTTTCTTCCATTGTAGCACCCGTATTGCCTTCTGACGCTAGGATTTCTTCGGCTGCAGATTCAATTGCCGCGGTGACATCATTGCTACTGTCGTTGCTCATACAGCCGCTTAACAGCGCTATACCGGATGCAATGCTGAATGCAAGTAAGTTTTTTTTCATGATGCAGTACCTCTATTGGGTTGATGGGGTGTTGCTGTGATTACTTGGGTTGATTACATGGGTTGATTACATGAGTTCGTGAAATAGGTATTAACGGTTGTTCCAATAAATGTACCAATCGCTTTACACCCCTAACCGTTTGAAAATGTTCAACTATTTTTTTAAACCCCGGTTCAAATACGATAGTGGGACTGACAACAAAGTTGACAGCATGGCTACAGCTTTAGCTAAACCATTGTTATGTAAAAGGAATATCCTGAATGTGCATTTTAGTTGTCAGGCGTAAACTTGATTGACACTGGTTAAAAAGTAGCTAAATTTTTTAATAGAGATTTATTTTTATCGCTACTATTCGTGGGGTATCCAATGCTGGAAAATTATCAACTCACTGCTATGCGTAAACGATTGGATCAAGTCAATCGTGTTTGGACTGCGGATAAATATAAGAATTTACTCGATTTTTATGTTCGTATTTTACCGTCAGTGGCTTCATGTGAGCGCTGCGCTATTTTTGTTGTCGATCAGCAAACAAAAGAAATATTTTCTACCGCTGGTACGGGGCTAGATCATCAAGTCATTGTCGCACCGTCGAAAGATAGTATTGTTGGGCGGGTTATCGCTACTGGTAGAAGCTGCTTGGAGAATACGTTATCCCAGCAAGGCTTTCACAATCAGACACATTTGCAGACTGGTTTTTCGTGTCGCAATATATTGTGCGTACCTATCAATAGTTTGACCGATGGCAGCGTTATGGGCGCGGTCGAAGTGTTGAATAAAACAGATGTTGAAGGTTTTGTCCAAGCAGATTTGGCGTTATTGAATGAAGTCGCATCTTATCTAGCAATGGCGATGGAAAACATTATGATCAGTCAAGATATTTTGAAAATATCGAGTGCTCTTAATAGTGAAATTGACAGTTTGCGCGACC